>JAKLZG010000010.1 GCA_024256165.1 Candidatus Methylarchaceae archaeon HK02M2 | reverse complement strand
CTCCTACACCGCTCGAAATAGTTTCAACACTTCTTTGTAACCAAAATGCTAACAGAATCCCCACTATTGTATTCGCCAAGGTTAGTAAATCTGATTTTTTAACTTCATCCCCCATAAAACTCTATTTCTGAAAAAATCTAGAAATATTTCAATTTTTATAAAAAAATAACGTTGTTAGGTAGTATATGCTTTGTTAGTTTTAAGCCTTCCTTCGTTACATCATATGTCTAACATACGTTTGAGTCCGTCCGAGGGGTCGGTTCCTTCTATTATGAAGAATCCCGATCTGTGCATTTTATCTGAAATTGTAGTTAAAGCATTTAAAAGTCATAGGAGTAAATCTAGTTACATGTCAAAATCAAATCCAATACCTATTGAGAAAGCAATTGAATTATGTAAGGAGTACAGGGATAAACATAAAGTTCGCTTGTTTAGTCAATGTTGGGGCTGTTTAAAATTTTCAAAAGAACCAAGCAAAATGTGTTTCTACAACCCTCCAAAAAACCGCGGATGCAAATATATCAACGAACTCTTCGATAGTTGATCAGGATGAAGAGAACGCTGAATCAAGATATCTGTTTCTTAAAACATTTGGTCGAGTAATATCTTGAATTACTCTTCTTGGCGGACATTAATATTGGATTATCCTCAAAGCTAATATAAGCCTCCTTAAGGTTTATTTCCTTTACCTTACAGAAAATCTCAACATAATGGGTAAAATCTAAGGTAACTTTTCGAATACTGTCCACTTTTAAAGGCATTTAGTTTTGCTTTGTATCATTAGGATATGTTATCTCCTTGAGACAAACATATTGTCTTTAATGTAAAATCGCCATAGCTTATCAATCCCTGATCTTATTCCAATCCTTTTTGTTGAGACGATAGTAAAGTTTTCAATCTCTTTAGGCTCACATAAGAATAATTCTTCTCCCTTCGTCAAATCTGCTCCGTTATGTCTCATCGTGATGTTCATAGCTTTTGTTAACTTGCCTGGTCCATCAGTCAGGCTCTTCATATCTTTGACTTGCCTATTCATTTGCATTAAATTTATTCCTTCAATGGGCTCTAAAGCTCTTACTAAGACAGCTCCTGGATCGTCTCCTATTTTAGCTGTAACGTTGAAGCAGTAATGGTTGCCATAGATGAAGTATATGTAAGCATGCCCACCATTTCCGAACATCAAGTAATTTCTATCGGTCTTACCTCTGTATGCATGACTGGCAGGATCATCAGAGCCACGGTATGCTTCGACTTCAACTATCCTGCCAATTATGTTGCCTTTACTAGTTCTTTTTACAAGTATTTTACCTAGTAAGTCTTTAGCAGCAGTTACTGTCTCTTTTTCATAGAATGCTCTATCTAGAATTTCCATAATCTATCTATCAAATAGCTTGTTTATGTTATATCGATTTGTAGGTTTTTGCTAACCTAAAACTTTAGCCATTTATCCATAAATGATGTTTTATCCAACCTCTGTACCTATCAGCATCGAAGCCACCCTACCGACTAGGAAGGTTGCTCCAGCTGATCCTAGTCCTATAATTATCATTTTATGCTAATGTTCTTTTTTCTGAATATCATATGCCAACGCGGTAATGATAGAAACTGGCCATAACACAACCATAATTAAAGCTAAAGTCCACTGAATAGTGTAAGTAACATTTGCATCAAAGATCCATAATAAAGGATACCCGAAGATTGCAATTTCCACACCCATTGCAAATACTAACACATAGATGATTATAGACCAAGGCCATAACCTAGAAAGGAAACTTTTTAAATTAACTGGGAGATGTCTACGCCACCATTTTAGAGGCTTATTTATCCGGGTGGCAGCAGCAAAACCTAATATTGACATAAAAATTGGTGCAAAACCTCCTCCAACTAACCACAAAATGAGTGATAAAAGCCCAAAGATCCAAGCGCCATACTTCTTATCAATTAATGCCCCCGCCCATATCGTGACCAGAAGACCAAAAATTATTGCAAATATTCCGGTAATTAAAAAATTGGGAATAATTGTTAAGGCAGTCTCAGTTGCATACTCCCAAAACTTCTGTGCAGGACCAATTGCATCTATCATTATGTCGTTTGGAGCCACATTGCCTTGAAGTATCTCAAATATGCCATGCTCTATACCTGCTAATCCAACAAGAACTCCAAAAATTGAGGCTACCTTTTTGATGGCATAATTATTTTTCAAAAATAAATTCCCGTGTTGATAATAATTTCTTCACAATATTATAAACTTACTTTAAGCTTCGACAGTTCTTTGCGAACAAACATATACAACACTGCATTATAAACCGCTACAATAGGCACTATAATCATTACTATTACCATGAACCCTCTAGCGATGTCGTTAGACACCCACTGTAGCAGAAACCTAATAAAAGTTGGTAGTACGTCGGCAACGTGAGTAAAGTCGAATGGGAAAACTACGTACAGCCAAACAACTGCGATGATGAACAGAACATACCCAAAAATATCGAAAAGTCGGGCAAGGTTCTTGCGGCCAACAAGAATCCTTACGCTAACTGGAACCAAACCAATTAGTAATGAGGCATAAAACAAGAACATCTCTATGGAACCAAAACTTGAAGTGAAAAATCCAGTCGACCACATCTGATGGGCGACAAAGTACAATATGAATAGCAGAAACGCCACGAAGGCGACAATGTTTCCTAAACGTTCAGAAAGCGGAATAATGTCTTTCTTTGCCTCCTCCTCAACGCGTCTAGCAAACCAACTCTCAGTCGCTTTTATCTCGCCCAAAATGATTTCACCTATTACGATTATGTGATATATATTTTATGCCCGAATTCTAAAAGTGGAGATAAAAGAAGAAATATTGTAAAATGTTCCGTCTAAGTATAAATCATATTAGTTGAAAAAAGGGAGTGGGTGACACTTACATAATATAGATAATATAGTTGTCGTCCTACTACCTAACACTTTGATTTTTTTTCTAATATTTTGTCTTATTATATTTAAAGGGATCATTTTGAGCGAAGGATTTGATTATTTCTTTACCCCTACTACCTAACAAAATCCTCGGGATAGCCTACGCCGTGCTCGACGGGTTCCCCCTTCTCGTTTAATACGGTGTATATGCACTTGACGGCTTTATTGGTGTCCTCCGTGACATCATCGTTCTCGTCGAGTAGGGTGGCAATTCGGGTCCAACCTTCCGGTAAATCTTCCTCTTCAGTATTAGCCCCCGTATTTTTTGACAAATTCCTTCACCCTCTTTATGTCGATCTTTGGTTTATACCTTACGTGCTTTTTGTAGATCTTCGAATAAAACTTCGGATCGTCCCAAAAGACATTTTTGGACCAACCCCAAAATTAAAGTTATCTTTGAGGATCGATTACAACCTTTAAGGATTCTTTAGCCTCCGCAACCAGCTTGAAGCCTAGATCAATTTCTTCCAAACTTAACCTATGGGTGATCATATCATGAACGTTCACATGACCCTCTTTGATGAGCTCTTTAGATTCCTTTAGGTCCCTAGGTGCAGCACCATAAGAAGTCGTTATTGTTATTTCGTTACGCCAGAAATCTGTGATAGGTATTGGGACAGAAAAACTAGGATCTGGCACCGCAAAGAACAGGATGGTTCCTCCTCTCTCCACACATTGAATAGCTTGCTTACAAGCAGATATAGCCCCAGTACAAACTACTACTCTATCTGCAAGCCTGCCTTCATTTAATTGTCGTAACCTTTTAGGTAGATCTTCATCAGCATGTAGTACGGCATCTGCTCCAAATTTTTTTGCAGCTTCTAAACGGTATTCATTAATATCTGTTGTAATTATTCGTTCAACCCCAAGGAAGCGAGCAAGTTGGATGTGAAGCAATCCAGAAACACCACTCCCAAGGATGAGTGCACTATCCCCTTCTTGTACTCGCGCCAACCTTTGACCTCTAACCACACATCCCAAGGGCTCGATAAGGGTCCCATCTTCGAAAGGCATGTTTTCAGGTAAAAGATAAACTCCGTATTCTGCGTTTATTCTTGGTACGCGAATGTATTCAGCAAAACCACCCGGATCGTAGTTAGTTCTGTGCAAAGTTTCACAGGCTGTATGGTGATCATTTAAACAAAAATGGCATTTATTGCAGGGAACGTGATGAGATACAAAAACTCTGTCACCTACTTTATACCTTACAGATTCATCACTAACTTCGACAATCTCGCCAGTTGCTTCGTGACCAAGCACTAAAGGAGCTCTAGGAACACGGTACCATTCCAGTACATCGCTGCCACATATCCCACTTGTCATCACCTTTACCAACAACTCGCCAGGACCGATTTTGGGTCGAGGCATCTCTTTTATACGCACATCGTTGTTGTTATAGTAAACAGCTACACGCATTTTATTACATTATTATTCGATAATTTATTATTTTTTTCTTGCTACTTCCTCTTCGAATATTTTCTGTGCTTCTTTTGGAGTTGCTTTTTCGTGGATAATTGCACGCAGAGCTTTAATCATAGCTACTGGGTGATCGTGTTGCCATGTGTTTCTCCCCAGATTTACCCCAATAGCACCCTTTTGAATTCCATCATAAACGAACTCGAAGATTTCAAGCTCAGAATCTACTTTTGGACCACCAGCCATAACTACTGGCACAGGACAACCTCTTACAACCTTTTCAAAACCTTCCTTACAATAGTAAGTTTTTACTACCCTTGCACCTAGCTCTGCGGCGATTCTGCTGCATAAGGCAAGGTAGCGTGCCTCAAGTTTCTCCAATTCTCTTCCTACGGCCGTTACTGCCATGACTGGTATTCCATATTCCTCACACTCATTCACAAGCTTAGCTAGATTCATTAGGGTTTCTTGTTCGTACTTGCTACCGACGAATATAGAGGCTGATACTGCACTTGCGTTTAGGCGGATAGCTTCTTTGACCGAGGTCGTAATACCCTCATGGGACAAATCTTCCCCTACCATACTCGTTCCACCTGAGACCCTTAGAATAATTGGTTTGGTGTTATTAGGATCTATGCATGATCGCAGCACACCTCTTGTGAGCATGATAGCGTCAGCGAAAGGTAGAAGGGGTTCAACAGTTTTACCCGGTTCTTCTAATCTATGAGTTGGGCCCTGGAAATATCCATGATCTATAGGCAAAAATAGGGCCCTACCATCGTGCTGAATTAGTTGTGAAAGTCTGTGTTTCATTCCCCAGTCCACAACAACACCTCCTTTCGAATTTATTTTTCAGGCTTTAAATATCCTTCTACCTGATATTGGTTTTTGATTGTATAATCAGAGTATAATAAATAATAAACCCAAAAAATTTTGGGATTATTCTTTACTGACAAAATTAATAAATTAAAATGGATATGATGTGAACAATAATAGATGGTAAGTTTCATCGATAATGTGAGGGAAAATTATGCAATATTTTAGCCTAAGATGTATAAGTTGTGGATCGGCAGTGGGGTTTGATGAGATAGTCTATCGTTGTAAACGATGCAACGATTTACTCGAAGTTCAATTAGACTTAGAAAGGGTAAAAGAGTGGGTCGATATTGAAGAGTGGAGGTCAAAGCCCGTATCTGTCTGGAAGTACATTGAGCTCATCCCTGTGTTCGATAAAAGCAAGATTGTTTCAATTGGTGAGGGAGGAACTGGTCTGCATCGCTGTGATAATCTTGCAGAAGAGCTTGGAATCAGGAATTTGTATGTGAAGAATGAAGGTGAAAACCCAACAGGATCTTTCAAGGATAGAGGTATGACAACAGGCATGACGAAAGCAAAGGAGTTGAATGTAAGCGAAGTTGCATGTGCATCTACTGGAAATACAGCTGCATCATTGGCTGCCTATTCTGCCAAAGCGAGATTGAGATGCGTAATTCTAATCCCGCATGGTGCTATCGCTCTTGGGAAACTAGCTCAAGCTATGATCTATGGTGCTAAGGTAATAGCCATAAAGGGAAATTTCGATGACGCATTATCTATGGTTATAGATGCTAGTAAAAATATTGGTCTATACCTCCTTAATTCTATCAATCCATTTAGGATAGAAGGACAGAAGACAGCAGCGTTTGAGATATGCGACCAACTCGGTTGGCACGGGCCTGATAGACTTGTAATTCCTATAGGAAATGCTGGAAACATAACAGCATACTGGAAGGGTTTTAAAGAATTTTATAATTTAGATTTAATCGAAAACTTACCTATGATGACTGGAATTCAAGCATCTGGTTCAAGTCCAATAATACAAGCGATAAAAGAAGGGAAGGAGACGATTCAACCCGTAAAAAATCCAAAAACGATCGCCAGTGCTATAAGGATCGGAAGTCCAGTTAATTGGAAGAGGGCGATGATGGCAATAAAAGATTCAAACGGCAAGTCTGAAACCGTAACTGATGAAGAAATCATTTCTGCTCAAAGGCTTCTAGCAAGAAAGGAAGGTATTTTTGTAGAACCTGCGAGTGCCTCAAGCATAGCTGGTCTTAAGAAGTTGATTGAATTAGGAGCTATTGATAAAAATGAAGAGATAGTTTGCGTAGCCACAGGTCATGGGCTGAAAGACCCTGATAGTGCCATCAAATATTGTGAAGAACCTATATTGATAGAGCCTGACATCAAAATTTTAAGAGAAGTAATCGAAGGAATAGCTATTAAAGCATGTGAAAGAAAATATAATTAAAAATTTATTCTAATTTTACTAATAATATTATAATATGTATAAGGATAATCTGTAAATTCACAGATTTATTCTATAACTTTAGTATATTGATTTGTGTCCTTTATATTAAGTTAATGTTGTAGAATAGATAGGCTGAGAGTCCCAATAGATTAGAGGGTTTGATTTTTAGTTTAATTAAAATCCGCTACCGTCTGGAACTCCATCGCCGCTATTGGGTGCTGGTCCAACACCAGGAGTTTCAGGTTGAATATATTGGTTACCGCTTGGGATACCATCACCAGAACCAGGGGCTGGTCCAGGACTAATTGCATCTTCAGTTGCTGCATTTACTTCACTTACTCCACTTATACAAAGCGTTGTCATAGTCAACATAGCAATAATTAAGACAATAGAGTACATTTTCTTTATTTTTATCACCATCTGTAACTGTAGCCTTTTTAAATGGTGTAATAAAACCTTTTCGGAATAAAAGCATTTTAAAAGTTTAATAATTTTAAAACTCTTTAGGGAGGTAGCAGTCCTAAATCTGTTCGAACTTATTTATATGCAATTGGAAGTTTTTATTTTTCAAATACAATCCTGTTAAATTTGAAAATAAGTAATTACCAAAGGCTTATGTATTAAGAGTAAGATGCTAAGAGACAAAAACCTAAAGTGATAGAACCTTAAGGTAGAGGTGTCAAAACTTCAGATAATTATCGGGGGAGAAGATTGTCAAGATGCCAAAGATTGCTGTAAATGGTATTGATATTAATTACATTGAAGAAGGGGTAGGTTATCCCTTAATCTTGATACATGGATTGTCGGATGATTCCAATTTATGGAGTCCTCTAATGCCCGAATTTTCAAAATATTATAGGACCATTGCCTTAGATGTTCGAGGTCATGGGCACTCCGGGAAACCGGATATGCCTTATTCCATACAGCTATTCTCAGAAGATCTTTTAGCTTTCCTTGAAAAATTGAATATACCTCAAGCCCACTTACTAGGATTTTCTATGGGAGGAGCCATAGCCCAGCAGTTTGCCCTTGTCTATCCTGAAAAAATTCGATCGCTGATTCTTCTTTCCACCTTCAGTTATAATGATTCAAATCTTCGGAATACGTTTAAAAAACTTCGGAACAGCTTGGCCAGGGGTGGATTCCCGGCTTTCTTTGATGAGGCAATTAAACTTGTCGTAACACCTGAGTTCGCTTCTGCTAATGCCGTTACCATTGCAGAAATTAAAGAAATAAGTATAAAGATCAACTCCCCCATAGCCATCCTCCATGCAATCGATGCATGTTTAGACTTCAATTTGAAGGATAGGGTTTCCCGGATATCATTGCCCACTTTAATCATCTCTGGGAGGCAGGATGTATTTACTCATCCCCACCTAGGAGAACAGATCCATCTATCAATCAAGGGCTCAAAGTGGAAGGTCATGGAAGACGTAGGTCATAATTTACTTATTCCTGACAAGATTCCAGAACTAGTACAGATAGTGTTGGAATTTTTAAAAAAATAAGATATTTGTTCTACTGAGATGCTAATCGCTAGGCTGTATTAAATTAATGCTAATCAGAGGAATATCCATCAAAGTTACAAAGTAATACAGGTAAATAGCTTATACAATACACAAACATTATGTTTAACAAGATAACCATTTTTTCAGGAGAGATACCTTATGAGAGTTCTATTTATTGAGCCGCCAAGAAACTTTTGGTTCGTAATGGGGGAGTACCTGCCACCTCCATACGGAATTATCCAACTTGCTACCTACCTCGAAAGAGAAATCAAAGATGTTGAGATTGGGGTATTAGACTGTACCGCTGAACAAGTAGACTGGAAAGGGATAGAGAAGAAAATTGATTCCTTCAATCCTGACATTGTGGCATCAAGCGCTTTTGCCACCTGTAACACCTACTTGGTTGCCAACACCCTTGCAATTTCAAAAAAAATCAACCCCGAAATTCTCACAGTCACTGGAGGTCAACACTTCACAGCAACAGCCCAAGAGAGCCTAGAAACATACCCTGAAATTGATGTTATCGTAAGAGGTGAAGGTGAACGAACTTTCACCGAACTTGTCAAAAATGCGGCTAATAAATCATCTTTTCCAAACATAAAAGGAATATCCTTCCGACATGAAAGAGAAATCCTTCACAATTCCCCAAGGCAACTAATCAAGAATTTAGATGAACTCCCCTATCCTGGATACCATTTCGTCAAGGATATTGTTCACAAATATCATTTCGCCGCGATGGCTGGACGAAAAGCTCCCTATGCTTTGATCGAGGGTTCAAGAGGTTGTTCCCATCGTTGTACCTTTTGTACCCAGTGGCGGCTCTGGGGTGGAACTTGGAGATTGAAGTCGCCTGAACGAATCGCTGATGAGATAGAGTTATGCTATCAAGATTATGGAAGCAGATTCATCTGGTTGACAGACGATGATTTTGGCTCAAGTAAGCGGGCAAGCTGCCTTTCAGATGAACTTCTTAAACGTGGTATAAAGGATGATTTGATGTTATTTGTACAATGGAGATGTGATGATGTTGTTAAAAGTAGAAAGGTACTACCTAAAATGCGGAAGGCTGGCCTTTATTGGGTAATGGTTGGTGTGGAAAGCCCTAGAGATCAAACTCTGGAGAGGTACAAGAAAGATCTTACTTCAGACGATGCAAAAAAAGCCGTGGAGCTACTAAAAAAGAACGATATTTTTTCCCACGCAATGTTCATAATAGGTGATCGAAAGGACACAGCCGAATCTATTACAGATTTGAGAAAGTTCGCAAACGAATTGGATCCGGACTTTGCCATATTCACCGTTCTTACACCATTTCCTGGAATTGAAGCATTTGAGGAAGCCAAGCGAAAAGGATGGATCGAAGACACTAACTTGTCACATTACGATATGGCTCACGCGATCATGCCAACAGAAACATTATCTAGAGAGGAAGTGCAGGAAGAACTCTACGAATGCTACAGAAGCTTTTATGGTTCTTGGAAAAGAAGACTTAGAGGAATATTTTCCGGTAACAAATTGAAAAGAAGACTTTTCTGGCACATGGTTGGCAGAGGCGTTGTAAACCAATTTAAAAATCTATTTTAAGGCCATTTTTAATCGAAATTACTAGTTAATTGATAAAAATTATTAATGAATTTCATTAGAAGAATTTATATCGTATCAAATCTTTCGATTAGGACTGAAAAATATGGTATATTGTGATAAGTGTGGGGCCGAGATTAAGGAAGATGCGAGGTTCTGTCCTAAGTGTGGAGCTTCTTTGTATGGATATGAATATAAAAAGCAAGAGGGACCTGAGTGCTTTGGCTGGGAACGAGGGGGAGGAGCATGGGGGATAGTGGCGATAGGAGTTTTTCTGATAGGTCTAGCAATCTTATTTTATCTGGACTTGTTCTGGCCCGGAATCATCTTCTTGATCGGGTTCATGGTCATCATAGGTGCTATCATCTCCTACTACACTAGTAGCAGCAGAAGAGTTAGAAGCCCCCCTTAATAAAAAGGTAAACGTGATAACAGAAATTACATAAATAGAAACGGAATATTACATCGTTCTATCAAATTATTGTTATAACAAAATATCTAATTTGAGTCCATATCAAAAAACATTTTAACATTAACAAATTAATCACTTCTCAGGTGAACTTGATGGCTAGATTTTTAATAATATGGCATATCAATCCTACACTATTTCCAGACGATCCAGAAGAATATGCTAAATTCATCGAAAAGGTTTGGGCAGGCATAGACGACCTCATTAAGAAGGGAGTAGTCGAAGAGATGGGCGCATTTCTAGATGGAATGACCGGGTTTGCCATTGCCAATGCCGAAAGTAGAGAAGTCTTCAGAATACTTAACATGCACGAACCTTATTGGGATTTCGAGGTCAACGAGATAATATCATACGAAGACATGAAGGAAGAAATCAGATCAATCTGGAAAGCACAGGCAGAAGCTTAGTAATCAATCGATAAAGTAATCAACGTATCGGACGATTAAAGTCTACACCTCCCCCCTTTTTTATATTAAAAAAATACTGAATTTAGAGCTTCGCTCCAAGTAGTGAAGTTTATAAAAATACATCTAACCATCAGTAATATTCACAAAAGGTGTTATGATGAGTATTGAACTTCCAGAAGCAACGATTCTTGCAGAACAGATGAATAAGGAGCTTCTTGGCAAACATATCAAATCTTATCATCTACAAGACTACGAGAGATTGCAAAGAATAGGTATGCTGAGTAAGGACATAACATCCTTCGATCAGCTAGTTAATAGAAAAATCGAATCAGTCATATCTAGGGGTAACGTGATACTTGTGAAGCTCGACAATGAAATCAACTTGATTCTTGCTCCTGAGTATGGTGGCAAGATCTTTTATCATAAAAGTGAAAAAGTGATTCAAAGTAAGTTCCATCTGAAAGTTGATTTTAGTGACAACACGGTGTTGACGGTAAGGCTCACTAGCATGGGTCTAATCTACGCAATGAAAGACGATGACCTAGAGCACTCCTACGTCTTTAGACGAGATTTCAATTCTCAGGTTTTATCACCTATAGATGAAGAGTTCACCTTTGAGCGCTTCTCAAAACTCTTAACTGAAAATAATAGGATGCTCAAGTCAGTACTCGTAGGAAAAGATGCCATTGTTGTTGGACTGAGCAACAGTGCTTTCCAAGATATCATATACCGGGCTGGGCTTCACCCAAAGAGAAAAGCTGCAGAGCTGAAGAAAGATAAGAGACGATCACTTTATGATGCTATTAGGCTTGTGCTTAAAGAGAGAATTCGACTAAAAGGAAAAGACCAGTTTTATGACCTTTATGGAAATCAAGGTGGCTACACGCCAGCTATGGGTCCGAATATTCAAGGTCAGACCTGCCCTTTATGCGGAACTTCTATAGAGAAGTTGAGTGTGGGAGGGGGGGATACATACTTCTGCCCTAAGTGTCAAGTATGAAAAATTGGGATATAATGCAATATGAAGCTCAAAGATGAATATATTCTATCTCTAGGGATATTTTCTTTAGCCCTATCAGTTATTTTCCTGAGGTATTTGGACTTGTGGTATTCGGACTTCTCAATTTCAAGCTTTTTAGGAGGGTTGTTTGCCGGACTTTCTTCAGTATTAATCCTTTTCTACTTAATCAAAATAAGGTCTAAGAAACAAGATTAATGAATTTTCAGATGCTGTGCCAATCATTATAAGAATTTTTTATTAAAAGAATCAGTATGGCCTAATACCTTATGAGGATATTAACTGAAGCAAAGAAATATAATTTTAATCTCAATTTTCCCTTCATTAGTAGTTTTTAACTCATTTCCAACCCTATGAATTTTTAAAATATTTATAGCATAAGACTTAGGCACCATAAAAGAAATGAAGACTAGAGCAGTCATATTCGATTTGGACGGTACTCTCATTTTTCTACATTTTAGATATACAGAATCTCGTAAAGTTATTATCGAAACCATAAATAAAATGGGTCTAGATGGATCGAAGATCTCTTTAGGAGATACTGCACAAATCGTCATTGAAAAGATAGAGAAGGAAATAAAAGGAAGATCGATAAATTTACAAATATCAGAGATCAAGAAAAAAATATGGTCCATCATCGATAATTTTGAGATTGAAAGTATTGAGATTTCAGAATTGGCAAAAGATACAAAATCTCTTCTGAATTTTTTATCAAAAGAAGACATTAAGTTAGGAATTGTTACAAATAATGGAAGCAAGGGCACCAGATTAGCTTTGAGAAAACATGGTATAGAAGATTACTTCGATGTAATTAT
>JAKLZG010000009.1 GCA_024256165.1 Candidatus Methylarchaceae archaeon HK02M2 | reverse complement strand
AAAATGACGGAAGACCAGAGTACGTTAGAACAGTTCTTAAACGGTCTAGAAGGCGAAGTGGTGGAAATTATCCCAAATGTTACTCCTAAGTTCACTCCTGGGGGAATGGGTGCCGTGGTGGACTTTCTACTCATCGTAGAGAAATTGAACCAATAGTAAGACGGGAATCCGTACTGGGAGAATTCTAAGGATACAAAAGGCTCAGAGAAAGTTACACTCACTTGGATAATTATCTAGATAACTTAGTAAAGATTACTTGAAGTTTAACTACAAATTTATAGGAAGGTTAGGGTGCGCATTCTAAAATTTCTAATAGAAAAGATAATCAAGAGATGAGGATTTGGCTGAGAAGATAGAAAGGATATATGTACATGAATATAGGCATACTACACATCAAAAAATTAAGGCGTAGCATGATGCTACGCACTTAGAGTGTATCTAGTTCTCCTGATCTTACTTTAGTAACGAGGATGTTCCACTCATCTTTGTTTAATCGCACCATATTGTTGCCTTCGCCTATGGTCACTATGTCTCTTTTTACCTCTACTACGGGACAACATCCTTCGTCATGACATAGTTGTACAATCATAATTTTATTAGAAAATTGGTAAAAGATAAGCGTTTTGTTCATGATTGAATTGCGATAGATTATATTATAGGAGTAATATTGGGATATAGACCGTTAAAAAATGCATTTTTTACATATTATTTAACTAGATTTTAACGAATTATTTAACGCTTTTTTAACGATGGCTCTATAGTTTATATGTTAATAAAAAGTCCATTCGAAGATCTATTGCTTTCTAAAATAGTTGTTTAAAAATCTCTTTTAATCTTTTTAAAAACTATTAATAAACAATAAATTAAAACCTAAAAACGGTGTAAACTTTGACAATAGTGAAACTGCCAAAAATGGAAAAGCATGAGATAAACGAACTCATTCGAGAACAAATGCTTTGTAGGATCTCTTTCAAAGGAACTATTTACCCATATACTGTTCCTTTTCAATACGTTCAACTAAACAACTCTCTTTATTTTCACTTTACAAACTATGGTAAAAAAATGAGACTCTTTGAGAGGGATAAGAGGGTTTGTGTTGAAATTGAAAGGTACAAACAAGATCTTAGTGAATACGGTTTTGTTGTTCTTAGAGGCAAGTTAAAGATAGTTACAGATCCTTACGAAAAAGATATGGTTATCAAAGAGATGGCACAAGAAGGAGAACAAAAACTTTCAGAAAATTTTCTTCTAGCCCACGGCATCAGAAGAGAGGAAGGCTGGTCTTCATTAATCCAAAAAAAAGACCCAGTAATAGTTAAACTAGAAGAGATAGCTGAAGTAATAGGAATTAAATCTCCATCGTTGTAATAAATACAGCACTATCTTTCAGTTTCAACTTTTAGCTTATTTGTACCATTACTCGTTATGATTATATTACCCACATTACGTGTATTGAAAATTTTATTTTTAGATGTTATTTCCCGTAAAGAATTTAGAGTAAACTTATGAGGAAACTTATCCAAATCTCTAGTTCCAGCAGATATTATGGCATATACTGGATCAACAATCTCTAGTGCTTCAAGAAAGTTACCGTGTTTGCTCCCATGATGAGCTACTTTTAAGGCCTGTGCTTTCAATTCATCCCAATGATTTATTCTCATGTGAGCCCAGTTCCCAAACTGAGCGTCACCACTGAGTAAAATCTTCGAGTCCCCATATTCTACTCTAATTACGATGGATGCGTTGTTAATATTTGTGGGCTCTTTTGAGTCGGATAATAATCTTTCTGGGGGGGAGAGCACATTCAACTTTGTTTTACCGAATCTTACTTTATTTCCAGAATCGATAAACTCCGTTATTATTTCATCGTGTTCACTCAAGTAAAATAAAAGGTCTCTATAGGTATCTGAAGTATGTGGGTACCCACTATCCCAAAATTCACCAACTTTGTTTTCATATGCCTCGAGAAGCTTTTGAATGCCTCCTATATGATCTTCATGCGGGTGGGTAGCTACAACAAAAGCAAGCTTCTCCGCTCCAAGATCTTCTAGATACTTTTTTATCTTTTCCTCAAACTTTACGCAATCAATTACCCCAAATATTTTTTCTTTTTTACCTTTTGGCATTTCAAGGATGATCGTGTCTCCATGGCCAACATCCAAAATGTGTACTTTTAGTACCCTCAAGCTCTCATGCCTAACTTTTTCTGAAGTTTTATGATAGCAGCCTTATCTTGCCTAGTTGTATCTTTAATCCTAATTTTTCCTTGAAGCTTAAACTTCTTGTCCTTTGTTTCAGATACTAGAATGTTGTAATCATCACTGTTTTCAAAGGTGATTAAGTAAGATCGACCTTCAATAATTCGTTTTCTTGGTCCCAAAATTTTTAATAGAACTTGAATACCAATATCTATAGTCTTTTTCTTATCATCTTCTGTTGTCGTTAATATACGTATTCGATCTTCAATTACAGAATCTATTACAAGTCTGATTTTCTTTGACATTCACGCAATAATAATAAGAATACTGACTCATTATTAACTTATTTGTATGAAATAACATTGTAAAAGAATCTCAAGTAAGAATTACGCTTTTAATAAAAAATCATGAAGAACCAATTATTTTAATATAGATCTCGTATACACCATCTTTCTCATTAAAAATTAAGAATTCATGTCCAACAGATTCGGCCCAATTTTTAACATCATCTGGGGCAGCTGGATCTGTAGCTATAAGCTTTATTATCTGTCCTGGCTTCGCCTTCTGAGCATAATCAAATAATTTTAACAAGGGACCTGGGCAAAAGCTATACTTTGCATCTACTTCAATGTCTACTTTGTACAACTATGGTACCACCATTAAAAGAACAGATTTATATCCGAATCCTTTGATCTTCCTAGAAATGTCACTGCACCTACAAAATCATCAACAAAGTCCTTAATACCGTTTTTACCTATTTTAAAAAGACCCATCGTAGTGGTACAAGCAAATATCTTTAGTTTATTGGTCTCCTTAGCTTTGATAAGAAGTTCATCCCATTTTGGCATCGATCCCTTAGATACTGCTTCGTTCAATATCTCATTGTATTCATTATAGTCTTTGCTTAGAGATGATGGCTGATATCCTTTCTTTAATGCCAGAAGTCCGAAAAATGTAAAAAATAACTCGACATCCCAACCCATAGTGCAGGCGCTACTGGCAAGTATTATAGCAGGATATAGTTTATCCAATCTCTCAGAGCTAACTATCATAGAGAGTTTAGGCACAAAGAAAATATGTTGTATCTTTGATTTATATTTTATTTTTTCCGTTTCAGTTTCTTTGATAATATCTCCATCAGTTTCTCTTCTTCTAAAGCATGTTTCTCATCAGAGGTTATTTTCTCTGGTAACCAATCAGGTTTTTGCTTATTTGAGAAGTATTCCCTTATTGCCTTTTTAAGTGCTCCTACAGCTAGAATACCACAATGATGTTTTATTACTGGTAAAACCCCTAATTCATCAGATATCTGTTTCCATGTTATCTCCCAAGCTTCTTTCAGAGGCTTTCCCTTAGCCATCTCGGTCATTATGCTAGATGAGGCTATGTTCGCTGCACAGCCATAACTTTCAAATGTTGCTTTCTCGATAACTTGTGTCGATTCATCGATCTTCAAGTATATAGCGATCATGTCTCCACAGGCAAGACTCCCTGCTAATGCATAAGCGTCTGCATCCTCCATTCTTCCTAGATTTTTTGGATTCTTGAATAGCTCGAGTACTTTTGGACTATATGGAAGCGGGATTCTTGTAGACATCTTACTCAACTCCTTTAATTGGGCTAATTTGCCTTATCCTTTCTATCGCACTAGGAACGTTATCTATAACATATTTTATATCTTCTTCTTCATGCATCGGGGTCACCTTCATTAATACACTGCCATGTGCTTCTTCATATTTCCTACCAATTGCAAGCATTACATGGCTAGGTTCAAGAGTCCTACTCGTACAGGCACTACCGCTTGCAACATAAATGCCTTCCATACTTAATTCCACGGTTATAGCCTCTCCTTCACAGTACAAGAAACTTATATTTACATTGTCTGGTGCTCTTCTATCACCTCTAGGACCATTTAATAGAGTATGGTCAACATTACTCAAGATTCCATCAATTAGCATATTTCTCATTCTCTCCATTTTAGATTTATAATCATTAAAGTTTGCCCCGATTATTTCAATGGCTTTTCCAAAGCCGGAAATAGCAGGAACATTTTCGGTACCTGGCCACAATTTTTGAGTACTCAACTGACCATAAAGAATGCGTTCTACTTCAAGACCTTTTCTTATATAAAGAGCGCCAACCCCCTTGGGCCCATAAACTTTATGACTGCTAAAAGTCGCTAGATCTATGCCTAATTTTTCTACATTAAAGGGAATTTTTCCAAGAGTATCAGCAGCATCGGTATGAAAAATTATTTCTTGACCTTTATCCTTAACAACGTTTACTAGCGCCTTCATATTCTGCATAGCCCCAATCTCATGGTTGACAGATGATATACTAACAAGGAAAGTATCTTTGTCTACCTCTCTAGCAAGTACATCCGGATCGATTAACCCCTCATTATCTACAGGTAACTTGATAACAGTATAACCACCTTTTCTAAGCTCCTCAGCTGGTAATATAACGCTCAAATGCTCTATACTTGAGACAATTATTTTCTTCTTATCAGTTTTATTAGCTTTAGCTGAACCTAAAATGGCTAAGTTATTCGATTCTGTTCCACTATGGGTATAGACTATCTCTTCCATCTCCCCACCGATAAAGTCTGCCATTTTACTGGTAGTTTCGAATAAAGCCTCATAAGATTCCCACCCGATCTTATGTGTAATTGAGGGATGACCATAACCAGACTCTCGATATCTTCGTATCATTTCTTCTAGGGCTTCTGGAAAGATTAAACCAGAATTTTCTGAATCAAAGTATACTTCTTTCTCAGGCTTTCCATGCGCTCTTATTAGATCCCTGACACTTCGAATTATATCCGTTGACATAAATTTATCACTTCTTTAAATTACCTTTCTTTTAAAAAAACATATATCATAAAGGATTGAATTTCATGTTTTACTTCTGGCTATACGTTCAAGATCCTCGACTTTTGATTGTGTTATGAGGCCTCTTTTCTTTAGATCAGCAATACATTGAAGTGCATACTCACACCAACTTACACAAGCATTTGTGGCTTCTCTATGTAAAGAACGACCACATGTTGGACACTCTACTTCGAAATCATCGCTGAAAAATTCAACTTCACCCCCACACTTTGGACATGTTCTTATCGTTATACTTTGGGGGGTGGTCAAGTCCTTTATTCCTGGACAATGTTGAATCATTTCACACTACACCTTCATTAATATTATTTCACATTTCTAATCTAAAAGTCTTTTTTATTATAATCCTTAAAATCCATCCCTTTTATATCACATTTTACCATAATTTGCATTAGGTCTTCTAAGAATACATTCTAAATAATACCGATATATTAATAAAGATATATCGATCGATATATTGGATTGAATATAACGCATGATAATAATTAAAAAAAATACAATTATATGGACAAGTTTCATCGTCGTAGCAATCATTCTTTCAATTCTAGTTACAGCTTACTATGTGGGAGCTTTTGAAAGTAAAAGGTCAAAGCTGGTGATATCTACAACAACTAGCCTCTTCGATACAGGTCTTCTCGACGAAATTGAGGATGATTTTGAATCGAGATATCCCATAGACCTCTACTTTATATCAGTCGGAACAGGTTTAGCTATAGAGAACGGGATAAGAGGAGATGCCGACTTAATTCTTGTACATGATCCATCAAGAGAATCCACATTCTTATCAGATGGATATGGTGTATGTAGAAAAATCATAGCCTATAACTTCTTTGTAATAGTTGGACCAGAAGACGACCCCGCAGAGATTGAAGGTCTATCACCTTTAGAAGCTTTGAATAGCATTTTTGAAGCAGGTAGGAATGAATCGGCCAAGTGGGTCTCACGCGGGGATAGTTCTGGTACTCACTCAAAAGAAATAAGTCTCTGGACTATGGCCGGTTTCGATTCTACTGAATTAAATGATGAAGAGTGGTATATAGAAGCTGGTGCGGGTATGGGGACAACTTTGGGTATAGCAAATACATATTTAGCCTATACTCTTGCTGATCTAGGTACATTTTTGGCATATTATGATTTTGGTGAGCCTGCACCTGGAAAGATTAGCCTTGAAGTATTGGTAGATGAGGGTCAAGAGCTTCTAAACGTCTACGGTGCTATAGCTGTCAACCCTATCACACTAGAAGGACTGAACTTTGAAGGTGCTATAAACTTCATAAAATATTTAATTTCTGAGGAAGGCCAAAACTTGATCAAAGAATATGGACAAGACGAATATGGCCAAAGTCTATTCTTTCCAGCCGTGGAATTACTAAAAGAAAATACAGACCCAACTTTAGTCAGTTGGATCGAAGACTATGCTTTTATCGATGGAGAAGAGTGCCCGACAGAGTATCAGGATGATCACCCTGAACTCTACACTTGACAAAATAAAACATGATTTTCTATGTCGTTCGAGATACTAGAGGGGCTACTTGAAGCTTTAAACCTCATTTTTTCAGGGAACCCTACATTATACGATATTACAACAAGATCGATCCTTATTTCTGGTACAGCTACTCTCCTCTCAGTTGTATGGGGAGCTCCTCTTGCAATAATTTTAGGTCTAAGAAAATTTCGTGGTAAAACCGTTATAAAGAGTCTTTTCAACGCTTTATTAGGTGTACCTACAGTAGCATTAGGATTAATACTTTATCTTATTCTCTCACGTTCTGGACCTTTAGGTTTTTTAGATATCTTGTATGCTCCTATTGGGATCATCATAGGACAAGCTATCCTGATAACTCCAATTACAGTCAGTTTTATCACTAGCGCTATAGAGTCCGTTGACCCAGAGATAAGGGATTTGGCAAGGACTTTGGGTGCTTCAGAAACACGAGCTTCGATATCAGTAGTAGAAGAATCCTCTAGTGGCTTTCTTCTCGCCATTATAGCTAGTTTCAATAGAGCTATAGCTGAGCTAGGTGTGGCTCTGATGGTTGGGGGGAATGTAAAAGGAATTACAAGAGTCTTGACAACTACGATAGCCTTAGAGACTTCAAGAGGTGAGGTAGTTTTAGCGATTGCCTTAACCATAATTTTGTTGTCAATAGTGATAGTTGTAAGCTTTTTAATAAATTTCATTCAGAGGCGTAGGGGATGAGCTGTTTTATAGAATTTAAATCTGTTACTAAAAAGTATGGAGAAATTGTAGCTCTTAATGATACAAATTTAAAGGTCATTAAAGGCGAAATCCTTACAATCATCGGTCCCAACGGCTCCGGAAAGACTACTTTGTTAAAAATCATGGCCGGAATTGACAGACCTAATAGTGGAGAATTCTACTTTGATGATGTTAAAGTCGATAGTAACAAGTTCAATGAAATCAGATCAAGAAGTACAATGGTGTTTCAAAAGACTGCTCTTTTCACTACAAGTGTATATAACAATCTGACCTATGGCTTGAAATTAAGAGGATACCCTAAAGATAAGATAAAAGAGAAAGTTTCTGAAGCGTTAAAGATGGTCAGGTTAGATGGGTATGAGGATCGTCCAGCAAAAAAATTATCTGGCGGTGAGCAACAGAGAGTGTCACTTGCTAGAGCTCTGGTCCTCGAAACTGAGCTTCTTATATTGGATGAGCCGACAGCTAACCTCGATCCGAAGAACGTTTCGATTATAGAGGAGACGATTTCACAAGTAAATAAAGAAAAGAAAACTACGATTGTAATGGCTACCCATAATATGTTTCAGGCACAAACCCTTGCTGATAGGTTCGCCATTCTTCTTGATGGTAAGATAGTAGAAGTTGGTTCAACTAAAGAAATTTTGGGGATTCAATCCAAGTATTTAGCAAGCTTTGCTAGACTTGAAAATATTTTTCGAGGTAATTCAAGGATAAGTGATAATGGTATTTCGATTATAGAAATAGGCGACGGACTTGATATAGAAGCTACTGAAAAAAGGAGTGGTAGGGTAAATCTACAGATTAGACCTGAAGATATTATAATCTCAAGTAAAGATATAATCTCAAGTGCAAGAAATACCTTCAAAGGAAGAGTAGTTGAAATATCTGATCTTGGATCCTCAGTAAGGCTTAGAATCGATATAGGAAAGGAAATTATAGCTCAGATCACAAAGACATCTTTTCTCGAAATGCAAATTAATATTGGTACCGAAGTGCATCTTACATTTAAAGCCTCTTCAGTGATTTTATTTTAAAAAGTGTTATAATTTGTACCCATAACCTTATCATATTCCCATTTATACCAACAATGTCGTTAATACTGATTATATTATCGTTATCGATATTGATTAGATTTGATTATCTTGGCAAAGTAGTAAAAACTTGTTCCAGGTTTTGTTGGTATTCTTTGAAGGCACTTCGTCCTTTTTTCGTTAGTTTAAGTGCTGTGTGGGGTTTTCGTTCAATGAATTCTTTCACTATCTCCACATAACCTGCTTCTTCAAGCTTGCTCAAATGGGATGATAGATTACCTGGAGTCATCTGAAGTTGATTTTGGAGGAAGAGGAAGTCTGCGCTTTCTACAACGTAGAGCTGGGTTATGATCATCAATCTAGTTGGCTCATGGATCAATCGATCGATGTTCTTTAGGTTAAAAGAATTTTTTGACAAATGTCTTGTCACCATGAGTTAGTGGATATTTTCGTATGGACTGCATTAGAAGAACAAAGCCATTGATGGTAATCACAAGTCCAATAGTTACAAGGAAATACTCGAATGGGATAGTGATGAAGTGTCCTATGAGAGATGTTGCTAGTGTTAATAGTCCATATATGTACAGCCGCTTTAGACCCATTGTCCATGCGAATAGGCTTGATATTGAAGCCGCTGCAATACCTATGATGATTATACTGTTTGGAATGATCAGATTCCTCAGTGTTAATGCCCAAGCTTGACTTGATGCAAAAGAAAAAAGAAAAACTATGGATGTTAACACACCAAAGACCATAACTCCA
>JAKLZG010000008.1 GCA_024256165.1 Candidatus Methylarchaceae archaeon HK02M2 | reverse complement strand
GAAGTTAAAGGAATTCAGAAGCTAGATATGATATCAAAGATCGTTGAGTTTGAGGCTACTAGGCAGACGGGATTGATAAAGATAAAAGAAGCGCTTGAGAAAAAAAATGTGAAACCAGAAGATGTGGGCCATCCTATAAATGTGACAAGTTTATTCAAAAACACAGAGTGTAAAAGAATAAAACAAGCTATAAAAGAGAAGGGCATTGCGCTGGCTATAAGGTTAAAAGGTTTCTCAGGGTTGTTAAGTTATGAGCCATATCCAGAAATTAGATTAGGTAAAGAGATGGCTGAGATTGTCCGTTTTTATGGATTGGGTGGCATTTACCATTCTGATGAACTACCTGGTTATGGCATAACAATCGATAAAGTAGAAAATCTGAGGAGAATGTTAGAAATGTCTGAAGAAGATGGATTTGTGCTCTTAGCAGGACCAAAGGATAGCGCTGAAGATGGGATGATGGCGATCGTTGAGAGGGCAAAGGATGCTTTACAAGGAGTACCTTATGAGACTCGTGGTCCAACCCCTGATGGTAAAACAAAGTTCATCAGACCTAGACCTGGACCTGCTAGAATGTACCCAGAGACGGATATTCCTCCAATAGCTATTACAAAAGATTTGTTGTCAAAGCTCAAGAAAGATGTACCTAAACCTTGGGAAGAGCAGATAAAAGAATTTATGTCCAAGTATGGTTTGAGTCAAAAACTTGCCATACAAATCTTCGACTCTGAATTTTCAGAATTTTTTAAAACCATAGCGTCGAAGACCAAAATTCAACCAAGTGTAATAGCTGCGACATTAACAGAGACGCTCATAAGCTTATCAAGATCAGGTTTCAACATCGATCTTCTTAAGGAAAGTACGTTAACAGAGCTCTTTTTAAACCTTGATAAGGGAATGATATCAAAAGAAGCAATACCTGAAATTCTTGAAGTCGTTTTAGAGGGGAAAGTAGAGAGAATCGAGGATGTTATTAAAAAGTTAGGAATTGTAACGATCTCAGAAGCAGAACTTTTGCAACTTATCAGAAAAATAGCAATAGAGAACAAGATCTTGATCAAAGATAAGGGAGAGCGATCATTCAGCATCATTATGGGCAAGGTCATGAACATTGTCAGAGGACGGGCTGATGGATCAAAAGTTGGAGCCTTTTTGAAAAATGAAATTGAAAATGTAATGAAAGAAGAAGAAGGTATAACAGAGTAAAAAATAATAAATAAGTGTTTTCAGATTCATTTACATATGTCGGAGAGTATTGTAAAGATAAGGGTTAGATTGGGTGCAAATGAAGCGGAAATAGAAGCTCCACTCTCATCAATCAAAGAAGCTATACATCTAGTTCCTGAAGTAGTCCAACATTTGCCTAAAAGCGTATCATTACCCTTACAAACCAATACTGGAGCCAGGATACAAATTAAGGAAAAGTCTGAGATTTCTAAGATTTTACCAGAAATCAAGGTAGAGAAAGAAGATTCGCTACCTAACGTTATTGTAAAGTTCTTTCAGGAGAGTTGGGGAAGGAAGCCACATAAACTGAATGATATAAGGGATGTATTAGAATCGTATGGTTTGATTTACCCAAAGCAGTCCGTAGCTGTTGCACTGCTCAGACTTGCAAAAGATGGAAAGTTGAGAAGGTTCAAAGATGAGAGCAATGAGTATGTTTACACAGCATCGACAAGCCTTGCTGTAAGTAATCCTCCAACACCTCCGAAAAATATTGAAGTAACCGATAAGGGTGTGATTATTGGATGAGTCTAGAAAAAAAAATGCTTAATATAGTGGTCACTTATGGCGAATTAAGAGCTGAATTCAGTGGAAATCCACAAAATGTATCTTCTTCGGTTAATGAATTCTTGGCTAAACATATACCAAATATAGAACTGGCATCTAAGGTTACCCTGAACTATTCACTAAATGAATTAATAGAACTCTTTAGCGATTATGTAAAGATTACACCAGAGGGCCCGATAGTCTGGAAAAGTGAAAAAATAAGTGATAAGAAGACATTGGGGCTCCAACTTGTAGCAGCCAGAATAAATCATGAGCTTGGAAAAACATTTTCACCATCCACAACTTTAAATGAGATAAAATCGGCTACTGCTCTTAATCCTAAGTCCATAAGCTCTAGAATGAGTGAGATGACAAAACATGGCTATGTTGAAAGAGAGCAAAGCGAAGAAGGCATAAATTACAAGATAACTACTCAAGGTATTCATTGGCTAAGTAAGACGCTAGCCAAGAAGTCTAAAAAGTCATGATTTTTTTTACGGTATCAAGATATAAACCTCTTTAAATAAAATATTAATGACATATGGAAAATCGAAAAGAACACCATCTATATATGATTGGAGAGAGGTATGATTTAGGCAAGTTAGTGACGTTTATACCAAATAAGTTAGTTCCAATACATAACTGGTTCTACTTTAAAGAGGGTTTTTCAAGAGATTTTATGTTATTAATGTTTGATTGGCTTAAGATCAAAAAAGCTGATTGGATATTAGACCCTTTCTGTGGATCAGGAACAAGCCTTTTAGCATCAAAGGAATTTGGGGTAAATGCAGTAGGAATCGATATTTCCCCTCTTGCAGTCTTTGTGACACAGGTCAAAACAGAAGATTACGATCTAGATAAGATCAAAGATTCTGCTAGGGAGCTTTTCTCAAAGAAGTTTAAAAGATATGATATTGGAAGATTAAGTCAACTTACAAAAAGAGCTTTCTCAAAATATTCACTCGAAGATATACTTTTTTTTAAGGAAGAGATAAGACGCATAGAAGACCCAAAGATAAGGAATTTTTTTACACTAGCTTTGATGAATTCAGCAAATAAAGTAACGTATGCATATAAGGATGGGGGGGTTATCAAGATATTCAAAAAGTCTTGTCCCCCTCTGAAGAAGGTCTTTAAAAGAGTCATAAAAAGAATGATAGGTAACTTAAAGAAAGCTTACTTCAAAGGCTCCGAGATCAAGATCTATCTTGGAGATGCAAGAAGGATGGATTTCCTTAAAGAGGAACACTTCGATTCTGTTATAACATCCCCTCCATACTTGAATAAAATAGAATATACAAAGGTCTATTCAATAGAGTATGATCTATTCTTCAATGATCTAAAGGTTGATAATTTAAGATCATATATAGGATTGAATCCAAAGAATATCAAGGATTTGTTCCCAGAATTAAATTTACCAGAGATAGCTAAAGCGTACTTACAAGATATGAATGAGTCAATTAAAGAGATTTACAGAGTTATGAAGGATGGGTCCAATTGTGTCATAGTTGTTGCTGAAGGTGCTTTCCCAGAAAGTATAGTCCCTGTCGATGTACTTTTAGCAGATTTGGCTGAAAGAGCAGGGCTTGAAGTTGAGAAAGTAGTCGTTGTGAACAATAGAGTTGTAACTAGAGATAGAACTGTAAAGATAGGCAGGGCTAGAGAAAGCATAATCATAATGAAGAAGTAATTATCTCAATTGTCTTCTTCATCATATTACACATCATAGCATTATTTATTGATCAACAAGCATAGTATGTAATCACTCATATCAACTAAAAGTTTATGATATTGTACCAATAGTCGTACAGTTCTGATGAAATACATATTGATAATCGGGGATGGAATGGCAGACCACCCATTAGAAGAGTTGGGTGGAAAAACACCTTTACAAATAGCAAATCATCCAAACATGGATTTTATATCATCTAGGGGCTTATGCGGAAGTTTGGAGACCGTGCCTCAAGGGTTGGATATAGGAACAGATGTGGCAATTATGTCTATATTAGGATATAACCCAAAAAATTTTTCTGTAGGAAGAGGGCCTTTGGAAGCAGCTAGTATGGGGGTTAAACTTGGTCAAGACGATCTGGCTTTGAGATGTAACCTTGTAACTGTGAAAGAAAATATTTTGATAGACTACTCAGCAGGTCATATCTCAACCGAAGAGGCTAAAGAGCTGATCGGATGTATCAGTGAAGCGTATAGAAGAGCTGGAGAGATCGAGTTCTTTACAGGTGTAGGCTATAGGCATCTGCTAGTACTAAGAGGAAGTAGATATTCAGATAAGATCTTATGCACACCACCTCATGATGCTTTAGGCAGTTCAATTTTTAAAATTCTTATAATACCAACTGATGAGAGAGGCACAAAGACGACCCAAACACTTAATGAGATGATTATTAATTCTAAAGATATACTCTCTAACCATCCGATCAACATGAGAAGGGTTAAAGAAGGTATGAAACCTGCAAATACGATATGGCCTTGGGGTCAGGGGAGAATGTTAAACTTTCAACCTTTTTTTGATATCCACGCAGTCAGAGGCGCTGTAATCTCTGCAGTCGATATTGTCAATGGCATAGGAGTTTTCGCAGGTATGAATATTATACGAGTCCCTGGCGCTACGGGCTATTACGACACCAATTACGAAGGTAAAGCGGACTATGCACTAAAAAGCCTCGAAGATCATGACTTTACATTAGTTCATGTAGAAGCGCCTGATGAAGCTAGCCACATTGGTGATTACAACTTGAAGATAAGAACTATAGAGGATTTGGATAAAAGATTGATTGGTAGATTACTGAATCGTCTTGAGGCTGATCACACCATCGGAATTTTATCGGATCATGCTACTCTTACAGATTTGAGAGTTCATGCAAGAGGCCCCGTTCCTTTCGCCATATTCTCAACATTACAACATAATGGGGACGATATTATGCATTTTAATGAATTTTCAGTTAAAAAAGGATCCTTAGGGATAATAAAAGGAGAGGATTTCATGCCTCTTTTTCTTAGAAAGAATCCTTAAATCCAAAGTATAGGATTTTGAGTGTTTCCAAGATAAAGATAATCTATTTATGTCATATATCTTTTTAATATCTTCTCAATCTCTAGAGGCCTAGTTATAACCGTTATTCCTTTCATTCTTTTCAGCTTCCTTGTGTTCTCTAGATCGATGTCTCTCATCGTTAATTCAAATTTCTCTCCATTAGGGAGAATAGTTGTTACATTTTTAGTTTCTGTTTCTTGGTCTACAGGTAGTATGTAAATCGGTACATTACCTTTATTAGCCTGTGAGACTGCATTCGTTATTAAAGTGTCCGCTATCCCATTGACTATCTTCGCAACTGTATTTGCAGTTGCAGGAGCTATTAAAAGAAATTTGAACTTCCCTAATTGTAGCGGACCTGCTATGAAAGGTTCGTTAGGTCCTTTTTCTACCATAATTCTTGGAGATATACTTTCCAATTCATTAAATAAACCGTACCATTTTAAAACCATGACTGCTGATTTTGATAAAAATATTGCAACCTTTACATCGCCACTTTTTACTATCTTCTTCATAACTTGAACCGTTTCAGGCATATAATCTCCTGAACCGGATATCCCCCATGCAATCTTTGTAGTAAGCCTTTTTTCGCTCAAGTCAAATTCAACTCATGATATTTGTTTTATTTATTTAGGGATTTCGCCAAATCACGTATAGTGTCAATCGAATAATCTTGAGGATATGAGAAGACGATATTCGTAACACCTAGATTTTTGATTGTCAAGATATACTCTTTGAGTTTTTTAGAAGGCATAGATATTGAAAACTCTTTTATTATCTTTAGAGGAATTCTTTCAAAAAAGGAGTTATCCGGTCTGCCATCAAATCCATACAACTCCTCATAGAATCCTAAAATCTTTAAAAATCTATCTGAAGAGCCCAAAATGACAGCTTTTGCGGATCTGTAAAGAAGCTCATATATATCTTGATCGAAGATATCATAAATATAGGAGGGTGCAAAGATTCCTACTTGAAAAAAATTTTCTATACTTCCGATTTCACTTTTAGCCCACTCGATAATACGTGGCGAGCAGAAATTAAGATGTAAACTATCAAATGAAGAAGCGATTCTAAGCATCTTGGGACCTTGGGCACCAAGTGAAATTTCGAAATTCAATCCTTGTTCTTCAGACTTTTTCATTATCTCAACCTTAGCTTTAAGAATGCGATCTCGAACACTTTTAAATCGGAAAACTCCAACCTTTTGAAGTTGATTCCTATCTCCTGGCACTAGACAAAGTTCAAAACGCTCCCCATAAGCACTGATTAAAGAGTAAAAAGCACTTACAATCTGATGGCAAGTATGCAAAAATGGACTGAAACCCAATCCAATCTGAATTTTACTGGTCCTTGATGCTATCGCAGAAGCAACTATGGGCACATATCTCTGGCTAGGCATATCGCAAATCCAAATTGAATCCAATCCTAAACGTTCAGCCTCTATACCTTTTTGAACTATTCGATCTATTTTACTCTCTGAATTTAGGTGAAGGCTATACTTCATATCTATTTCCACGCCTCTAATACATTTACGATAGAACTTTGCCAATTCAATCCGTAAGGAGGGCCGAAGACAACTTCATCCACTCCAAATTCTTTAAAAGATTTTAATTCTTCACAAATTTGTTGAGCATTGCCAGAAATACTAAAATCTCTTATAAGATCTTCTGTAACCAATTCTGATGCCCTTTTTATACCAAATTTTAAGATTGCATCACGAACTTTCCTTATTCTCATATCGTCGATCCCAGAAAGCTCTAATACTTTTTTAGGCGTATCAGAAATTATTATAGAAACTACCTCCTTTGCAATGGCTATCCCTTTACCATCTTTAATTAAAACTGTCGGAAGCCATACTACTATGTTAAAATTCCTGTATGGATTTTTACTTTTTTCTAATCCTTTTTTAACTATGTTAGTTGCCTTTTCTAGATACGATCTAGGTCCGCTTATGATTACGCCATCAGCTATTTCACCCGCCAGTTCAAGTAATTTAGGACCTCTAGCTCCAAAATAAATAGGAATCTTTAATTTACTTCTAGCTGAGTAACCATCAAGTACAAATCCTTCTTTAGAAGTTACCTTTTCGCCAAACCAAATCCTTTTTAGAATATCATTAGCATTTCTTAAAATCTGTAAAGGGTTTTTAATGACTAAGCCCTTTTTGGACAAGTCTTGAAGACCACCTATGCCCAATCCTAGTATAAATCTCTCTTCAGAGTCAAGCTCAATCAATCCTGCTGCAGCTCGAGCAATGGTTGTGATATTGCGAATTAATGGGCTAGTTATTCCTATGCCAACCTTTGTGAAGCTTGTTTTCAATAGAAATATGCTTGTTAAAGTGAAAACGTTATGTAAACTATCAATATCTTCCCCTATCCAAATTCTATATAATCTCGTTTCTTTAGCTAAAGTAGCTAACCATCTTACTTTTTTATAACTCGCGTTTGTAGTCAGGCCTATACTTAAATTCAATCCTTGGTGCGACCTTATAGTGAAAGATTTTTATTAAATTTTTATTTGCCATATGACAAAAATAATTAGTTATCTTAAAAGCAAAATGTAGACTCAAAAATGATTACAAATATTCATCTTCTTTGATTAAAAGAAGATATCATAATGTTGAATTAACTTCTTACTTCATCATTCTTCTTTTAATTCTCCTACTAAAGGAAATCTCTCTAACACCTCTGCTTCATGAGGAGCATCTTCAAGTTCATTAGTTAGATCTTTTCCTGCAAAATGTTCGTCTTGATGTTCACCATCTTCCCAAAGGTAACTCTCAGAGACATCATAGACTTTACCCTTATATGCAGCATAGGCAGGCTTTCCACCTTTGCCATTAAATTCCTTTAATTCCTCTCTAGTAAATATCTTCATCTTCCATCCTCATTTTATCTCCCAAAAAGGGAGAGTATTATATAAATATCATGTATAATTTAACTTAACTATCAATATTATTAATTTGTGAAATATTTCAGATGAAGAAAACTGACAATTTCTTTCCTCTCGTGATGATTTATTATAACAATTGGTTTGATCTAAAATATTATTTATTATCCTTTGTGGGTATATTTCTATATTCTAATTAAAAAGTGAAATCAAAGCAGCATCAAAATGGTCTAATTATTAAAAAAGATTTTTCCAAGTTATTTAACAAAATACCTATCTTAAAATTACGAGTAAATTTTTGAGGAGGCTCATCTTCTTTTCACATTCTTGTAAAGCCTGATTTAGAGTATTGTAAATCTTCTCTCTAGAGGCTATCAAATGGAAAGCGTCACATTTTCTCTTTACTATCCCAGCCCTCTCCATCTCTCTTATTTGTTCTGCTAATCTTGGAAGTGAGAGCTTCGTAAAATATAGAAGATCGGTCCATTTCTTTGGGCTTTCAACTAAGGAGAAAATGATAGTCAACCAAATTTCTCGCTTTGAAGGGTCTTTTGGCCAATATGAATCTTTTATATTCTCAAATTCTTTTTCTTTGTAATCAGCATATTTAGGAAGTTCTGGCATAGAACAAACTTAGTTAAATCTATTTAAAAAGGATACTAAAAAATCGCATGAGGTTCTGATGCAAGATAGAGAAGTAAAAAGATGGTTTAAAATATTGAAAAAAGAATACAAGATATTTATCAATTCTTGAAAGTAAAGATAGAGCGCATAGTAAAATAATATTCTTATTAAATGCGTAAAATAAATTTACTACCTCTTTTTACTATATCTTAATTTGAGGACGCCCATCTGTGCTTTCTGCGCTAAAACAGGAGTCTTATGCCCAAAATGTGAGACTAAACTGAAGAGCGGGCATATAGGCAAATCAGATGTTGAAATATCAGTACGATTAACAAAACTTGCCGACAAGTTGCCCGATCTTGATAAAGTAACCTTGATTCGTGCATTAGATTTGGGTGGGGAGTATATTTTTGTAGTTACAGCAGGCGATCCACACATATTAAGAAAAAATCCTCAGACTATGAAAAAGATAGAATCTGAGCTACAAGGAAAAGTATGGTTAATTGAAGGAGATGCTTCTGATCGTAAGATGTTAGAAGATCTTTTTTATCCTATTAGGATTGCAACAGTAAATGTTGTATGGCTTCCTGATGGGAGCAAAATAACTAAAGTCGTTATATCAGGTAGGAAGACAGAAAGACTCCCTCTTGACATCAAGAAAGTCAAGAGGATTGTCAAGGAAGTCAGGGAAATTGACCTTTTGGTTGAGTTTGAAAGATATTAAAAAAGGTTCAAAGAGGAGGATTTTTGCATCTGAATTAGATAGGAACCTCTTAGAGGAGAAAGTTAGTGTAGCAGGTTGGGTCGAAGACGTAAGACCTCTTGGCTCTTTGCTCTTTTTAACGGTGAGGGATGTTAGCGGAATCGTTCAAGCTGTATTCAGAAAGAGTAATACGCCTCGGGATGCATTCACAACTGCAAAGATTTTAACAAGACAAAGTATTGTAGTAATTCATGGTACTGTAAAAGAGAGCAAGGCTAAACATGTAAAGGTGGAAATTCAAGCTGATAGTATAGAGATAGTCTCTCCAGCCACTCATCCTTTACCTATAGATCCAACAGGAAGAGTTGATTCCTCATTAGATCTAAGATTACATGCTAGAGCTTTGGATCTTCGAAATCCTTCAACAGCAGCTATTTTCAAGATAAAGCATTTAGTTTTACAATCAATTCGGAAAACTTTGATTGATGAGAGATTTATAGAAGTAAATACGCCAAAAATAATAGGGCAAGCAGTTGAAGGGGGAGCCACCCTTTTCTCTCTAGATTATTTTGGAAATGAGGCTTTTCTGGCTCAATCTCCACAACTTTATAAAGAGCAGTTGACTTTATCCTTAGAAAGAGTCTTTGAAATATCGACCTACTTTAGAGCTGAAAAATCTCATACAAGGAGGCATCTCAACGAATTTGTAAGTGTAGATATAGAATCAGCCTTCTCATGCAAAGATGATGTCATGAATATATTAGAAAAAATAATTGTTAAGGCTCATGAGGATGTATTAAAAAACTGTCAAAACGAGTTGAATATACTAAATAGAGACTTAGATATTCCTAGAATTCCTTTTAATAAAATAACCTACTTCAAAGCTTTGGAAGAGTTACATGATTCTGGTTTAAAAATAAACTTTGGAGATGACTTAGATACTAGAGCTTTAAGAATTCTTGGAAGAAAGCATGAAGGCTTCTATTTCATTATAGATTGGCCAACTAAGCTCAAACCTTTCTATATAGAGATTGATGAATTAAATGATGAAATTTCAGAGTCATTTGACCTAATGTACGGGCATATAGAACTTGCATCAGGAGGAACAAGAGTGTCAGATAAAAAAAAGTTAGAGAAACGTCTTTTAGAAAGTGGTCTTGACACTAAAAGTTTTTCAGATCATTTAGAGGCTTTCTCCTGGGGGATGCCCCCCCATGCAGGTTGGGGTCTAGGCTTGGATAGATTTATTATGGTTTTTACAGGAATGGAAAATATCCGTGAGGCAGTATTGTATCCCAGAGATAGATTCAGGTTAACTCCTTAAATTTCTTCTGAAATATAGGGTATAAAAATTTAAACGATTTTTATAATGCTTTAAAATTATCACTCCAAGAAACATAAGCTCTAAGCATATCTTGAGACACGCTTGGTCTTCTCATCGTAAGGATATTTTTAAAGTCGTCTTGAGTTATCTCCCTTGTTTGAGATGATTCGTCGCAAGCATCTCCACAGTCAAACAGCTCTGAAACTACTCTTATCTGGACAGCTTGGCATATGTCCCTAATATCACTACCTGAGTAGCCTTCCGTCATCTTTGCAAGTTCTCTTAAGTTGACTTCTGGATTAAGCTTTAGAGGTGATGTATAAAGCTTTAACATTTCCATCCTTGATTTCAAAGATGGGAGAGGCACATATATTCGCTTCTGGAAGCGCCTTAAGAAAGGCCAATCTAAAGACCAAGGCTTATTGGTTGCTCCTATTACATAGAGGTGGATTCTCTTACCTTTATCGATTATTCCATCCATTTCCTTAAGAAACTGATTTCTTACTCTAATCTCTCCCCCAACTTCTTGTGACCTCGATCCAAGCATCGAATCTAGTTCGTCTATAAAGATAATTACAGACTTATCTCCTTCCGTCATCTTCCTTGCTGAATTGAAAAGCTTAGCTACATTCTTTTCTGCTTCTCCCAACCATTTTGACATTATAGTGGCTGCATCAATAGTTATAAAGTTGCTATCAATCTCTGAAGCTGTAGCTGCTGCAAGCATGGTCTTACCACAACCAGGTGGCCCAAAAAGTAATAGTCCTCTGGGCCAGCCCAATGGGAAAAGATCTGGCCGCTGTGTTGGGAATATTATAGACTCTCTTAAAGCTTTTTTTGATTCGTCTATGCCTATCACATCATCCCACTTCACATTAGGCTTTTCTTTTAAGACAAGATCGCTATAAGACGCTTTCAAAGATTCGACTATTTTGGGAGCTTGTCTAGATATTGGGCTGTATCCAGGTCTAAAGATTTCTTCCTTCGAGTCATCTTGTATAATTCCATGTGTCGAGTGAAGGGCTTTAATTCTTTCTTGGTAAGCTCTAGCTCTCTCCAAGTAAAGTTTGTTCAACTTATATTCTGGATATAATTTCGATAATTTTATCAAAGTTGAAATAGACTTTTGATACATAACTATCGCCATACCATGAGCGCCTTGAGAGTCGAGTCGGATAGCCTTTGAGGCGTATTCACCAGCTGCATCCTCCAATTCTTTAGCAACCCCCATGCTCAACTTCTATCACTCAACCATTTAGTGATCAACTTCATCTAAAGCTTCCAACATATTTAAATTACCTTTATGTTCAGATATATAATCAACTATTGCTCTATTAATTTTTGAATTGATTGGTGATAAACAGGAAGATTCATCAACAGCTTCTCCAGTTATCAACATAGCCACTTTTTTTGGTTTCTCAATAACGATATTATCTTTATTCGATATAATCGACTCTAAAGTCTCATCTTTTAAAACTTTCTTTTCCACATATTTAATGGCATCTTCGATTAATTCTTCCCCTTCTTCTGTTATTAAATCGATGCTTAATCTGGGAGATAAATTTTGTAGTTTTCCATAAGTTTCATTAAATGTAGAATTAAAATCATTAAAAAAGCTCTCAAAGCTAGGCAAAATTCCAAATATGGACTTGCCGACTTCTTTCATAATTTTTAAGGTAGAGCTCAAATTATAAACAACTTCATTAAGATCCCTAAATATTTCTAGCCTAATCATGATTTGAATAAGGGCCAATTCACAAGCATCAACTATCCGAATTAAATTATCAAGATTCAAGTACTCTGTTTCATAAAGATTTATTTTGGTATCGTTTTTATACTCACTCTCCATTTTTCTCAGCTCTAGAAGTCTTTTAATTCGGTTTCTCAATCTATACTTTACGTTATTGATATTTCTTCTACGAACTTCTATCTTTCTGATAGCTGATGATACTTTGATCTTCAGTCCATCATTCTCATCCTTTGATAGCGATTTGAAGAGATTCAAAGAACTTTCGCCCTAAATTTTGGATAGAGGATTCCAAATTATAAATAAAATCTATTGGATCATTTTTATCTTTAAAAGAAAAGAAAAAGGGTAGACAACCGTATCCCACGTCTTCTCTGGAAGTTACAGGCTTTCTTAATTTTGTAGGGATTATGGCTGTCATGCCCATTCGTTGTTGTTTCATTCTAGACCTTCAGTAGAAGGGAGTTCATCTCCCATCGGTAACTCTGGGAACTTGTCTTTCATTCTTTGTTCTGCTACAATTGAGGCTTCTGATATTATTCTCTCAGCATCTTCATTGGCTGCTTCGAAATTGAGTGTATAACCTCCGAGTTGTCCAGCATCTACAAGGATGCTGCTAAGTAGACCGCTGATCTCTCCTATTTCTCGATCGGCTTCTGGCAATACACTTCCAAGTCCTGACTTCACACTTCTTATAACAGCCATTGCTGGAGTAAGTGTTACGACTACATCACCAAGTTCCTGGACAGTATTTAATCGTAAGACTATCTGCTCAAGTGCTATTTTTGCCTGTGTAACCATCTTGTTCATCTTTCTTATTTCAGCTAGTTCATTTGCAAACACCGATGCATGTGGCATATCATGTTTTTGAATAGCCAAAACTACTTTGTTAAATATAGCACTATCCCTATCCTTTAATCTAGTAGTTGTAGAATCGAGCTTTGAGACTTGGGCTTTAATCTGCCTTACCGCTGCATCTAGCCTTGGCTTCAGAGGACCTGCTGGTCTTATGGCCTCCTTGACCCTTTCACCGACCGTTGGGGATGATGACTTTGTCCATTTATCGGCAAATTGTGGCATCTTCTATCCAACACCTAAGAAGTGTATTAAATCCGTTAGTGATAAGAAATAGAGTATAGAAAATTAAACCAAATAGTAAAATGACATCTTAAATTGAATGTATAGTCATTATATATTTTTTAAATAAAAATATATAATATATAATGAACTTTATTTAATAATCGTTTATATAGTATAATTAATGTGCAACAATATGGATTTTGTCTATTTGGAAGTATCGCTTTGCTAGAAGCCTTACTTTTTCAGCATTCTTTCCACCTTTTCCAACTGCAGCACCTTTATGTCTTCGGGAAACAACTATAACTCCCATTTTACTGCCATCTAACTTTTCTGTAAGTCTTATATCACAAATATATCTGCGATTAAGTGCATTTCCTATAAACTCCTTGGGATCTTGAGAATACTCTACAAGCTCAACTGGCTTTCCTATGAGCTTTTCCAATGTTTTTATAGATTGACCATTCTTACCTATGGCAAGACCCATATCCCCGATATTTACTACGAATATTACTCGATTCATTTTGTCGTCAATGATACAATCTTTAGCTGTAGCGCCACTAATGCTCTGAAACAGGGATATTAATCTAAACTCGTCAGATGTCAATTTAATTTTTTCCGTCATAATCGATACGCCATGTAACTAAGCATCATATATCTTTAAAGGTTGAATTTAAGCTTTTTAAAAATGGTCAAGGTTATTAAGTCATTTGTCATTCAAGGTTGCTTATTATTGGATTCAGATCGACTTCTCCAGACGACTTTATCGATATCGCAGATATAAGGAAAAGTTTTCCACAGATCCTTCCTAGGTCCATAGAGGTTCCCCTATATTCCATGAATGGCACTGATAGAGATTTACATGTTCGAATAAGCTCCGAGGTTCGTTCTTCAGATAAAGAGGTTGAGTAAATCACAAGTTTAGACCCTTTTATGGATTTAGATACTTGCTTAGTACCAATAACGACCTTTCCAGTCTTTATTACTGTCCTCAAAATTTTTTCGAGTTTTTTTTCACTAATCATTTTTATCGCTTTTCATAAATAGATCGATCATACCTGTGCCAATAGGTATTGGAAGACCGACGATCACATTCTCGGTCACCCCTTTTAATTCCTCTACCTCGCCTTTCACCGATGCTTCAACCAGGGTAGGGACTGTTATCTCAAAAGCAGCTCTAGCAAGTACGCTAGGCTTTTTTCCTGCAATTCCATGCCTCCCAATAGATTGGAAAAAGCCTTTAGAAGTCATGAGGTCTGCTAAAAGTAATATATGCCTTATATCAACTTCAAGACCTTGTTCATCTAAAGTGTTCATGATCTCTTTTATATGCGCTGCCCTTACTGCTTCGATACCTAACACTGCCTCTATTTCATAAATGCTGTTTGTAGTTGTACGTGAACGATCCACCCCTGGAATTTTTAAAACTTTAGATAAGTTAGAGCCTGCAGTTTGCATCATCCACTCATTATCTTTCTTTACTATGGTAATATGATCTATTCCTGAAACACCTTTTACACGCATAGTCTTTATCTTGTCATTTAGAACGGATATTGTTGAAAAATCAGCGCCTTCCATCGTTATAGATATAGAACCATCGTCATTCATTTTCGCTTTACGTTTCCCAGTCTTTAGGGATAAAGCTTTAATAATAAGTTCAGGGCTACAGTCTCGTTCTTTAAGTGCTTCTTTGTTTAAAAATAGCTTTATCTCATAACCTTTCTCGCTATAGTTAATTTCACTATATTCAACCAAATCAGCAACTTTGGTTAGAAGAATATCCTTTGCTACTTTAAGGGCATTCTCTTCGGTAGATTTATGAGCCTTATCTAGATAGATGTCCATAGATGGTGTTGAAGGTTGCTTTCTTGCATCTACAAGTTCGATGAGCCTAGGTAAGCCTAATGTGACATCCCTTTCCTTTACGCCTGCAAAATGGAATGTCCTTAAAGTCATTTGTGTACCAGGCTCACCAATAGATTGTGCAGCAACAATGCCACAAGCCTCCCCAGGTTCAATAGTTGCTTTATCGAGTAACTCTACAACCTTTTTACAGACATTTTTAATTCCTGAAACCTTTAAAGGAATCTTAAGTAATGAAGCTTTCAGGTTTTGGATCAGTTTAATGTTTAGTTGTTCTGAATATTTATTTAAAATCTCATCTAATCGTTCTTCTTTTAATAGTTTTTCTCTCTTATTAGTCAATGCCTCAATTTCGACTAAATGTTCTACATTTACGGCTTTTCCATGGTCACTCTTAGCTGGATCGATACCGTCTTCACCGTACAAGAACTGTATAATATTACCAAAGGGATCCCGCACAGTTAAGTCGTATTCTGCCTTTATATGTTCAAGTGCATTTATTAAGCGCCTTTGCATATATCCGCTTTGCTGAGTTCTTACAGCTGTATCGACCAATCCTTCACGCCCTCCTATAGCGTGGAAGAAAAATTCTGTTGGGTCTAATCCTTCTCTATAATTGGATCGGACAAAGCCCTTTGCATCTGGCGTGAGATCCCACGGAGGAAAATGAGATAGAGGGCGACCTTGATAACCTTTTTCAATACGCTTTCCCCTAACAGATTGCTGTCCTAAGGCAGCCGTCATCTGCCCTATGTTCAAGCTTGAGCCTCTAGCCCCAGTTCTAGCCATTATGACACCGCTATTGTCAAGAGGAAAAGCTTGATCAGCGGTCCGTCCCACACGATCCCTGGCCTTAGCCAATTCATTTACAATATAATATTCTAGAGTTTCCTCTGAAGATAGTCCTCGAACAGTTGCAATTATTCCTTTTTTATATTGATCGATATATTCTGTAATTTTTCTATAAGAATTTTTTATTTCATCATTTATGATCTTCTTAGCTTCTTCATTAAGCATCAAACCATCGTAACTATAAGAGAAGCCATGCATTGTAATGTATGATTTTAATACTGAAAGTATTGAGTTCAAGAAATTACTAGCTACATCAATACCATAATCCTTTGCGATCCTATGAAGAAGACTATCAGGTTCTTCGGCTCCAATTGCAGCCCTATCCATTACACCACTAAATAATGAACCATTCTTGATCACTATATCTCTAACAGCCTTACCTTTTCCCAAGCTAATAACCCATTTAGAGGTCATTGTATAGTTGAAATCTTTTGGTAAAAATAAAGAGAATAGCTGCTTACCTGTATAGAGTTCTATAGGCTTGCTGATCTCTGGGTTAGGTATTGGTCCATAATATCTACCTGCAAGCGCCAAATTGGCGAACTCTTCTTTTGTTAGGAACGTGTCCGGTTTAGTTAAAAGGTACGCAGCGGTAATGAAATCCCTTATGGCACCTATTATAGGGCCACCATACCTCGGTGAAAGTATCTGTTGTTGAACTCTCATCAAAGTTAAAGCCTCTGATCTTGCTTCCTCGCTTTGTGGCACATGTAAGTTCATCTCATCCCCATCAAAATCTGCATTATAAGGTGGGCATACAGCTGGATGCAATCTAAAAGTTCTAAAAGGCAACACCTTAACGTAATGGGACATGATAGACATCCTGTGTAATGAAGGTTGCCTATTGAATATTACAATATCACCATCCATCAAATGCCTTTCAACTAAAAAGCCTGGGATGAGCGTATTGGCTAAAGTTTCCCTATCACTAACGTAATCGAGCCTTATTTTAACACCATCAGGTCGGATTATATAATTTGCACCTGGATGCTCATTGGGCCCATTTTTAATTAGTTTCTTTAAGAATTCAATATTCCAAGAAGAAACTTTTTCTACTACAGTCACCTTTTTAGCTACTTCAAAAGGTACTCCAACTTCAGATATCTCTAGACTTGGGTCTGGTGAAATGACAGTCCTACTGGAGAAGTCGACGCGCTTACCCGATAAGCTACCTCTGAAACGACCTTCTTTTCCTTTAAGACGTTGACTAATAGTTTTCAAAGGGCGGCCCGATCTATGGTGAGCTTGTGGTATCCCTGAGACTTCATTGTCAAAAAAAGTAGTCACGTGGTATTGCAATAAGTCTACCAAATCCTGAACTATTAAAGGAGGAGTTCCCGATGCCTTACTCTCTCTGACTCTCTGGTTAACTCTTAATATATCGACGAGTTTATGTGTTAGATCGTCCTCTGACCTTATCCCAGACTCAAGTGTAATTGATGGTCTAACAGATAATGGGGGAACTGATAAGACTTGCAAGATAAACCATTCAGGTCTTGATGATTTTGGATCGTAGTCCAAAAGCTCAAGATCACTATCAGGGATTCTCTCAAATCTTTCTCTTATGGCTATAGGTAATAATCTTATTGCTCCACCTTCTTCTGTTATCTCATGGAATATAGTAGGCTTTGTAAATTCTATATCATATTGCTGTTTACCACAATGGGGACAGATTTTGATCTTCTTAGCTTTAGCTATTATCTCTTTTGAAATATCTTCTCGACATTTTGGTGTAAAATTGCAATCATTAGTGAATCTTTTCCTATAGTTCTCTAGTTCAGCTTCAGATATTAGAAGTCTTCCACAAGCCCGACAGATAGATCGAAGTAATTTATAAATGACTTTGACAAAGGCTATATGCAATACAGGCTCTGCTAATTCGATATGGCCATAATGACCTGGACATCTTGCAGTGGTATTTCCACATGTGGCACATTTTTGGCCAGGTTCTAAAGTGCCTAATCTGTTATCCATGAGTCCACCTTGAACGGGTATTCCATCTTCATCGTATGTTTCAGGAGTAGTTATTTCAGTAACAGAGTATTTTCTTATTTGATTTGGGGAAAAAACTGTAAATTTAATGGAGTCTATAGTTTTAATAGATTCTTCGAGATACATTAATTATGCACCTTTATACTTTACCCTTTAAGATTAACTTAGGCACGATATTCAGACTTATCATTTCTTGTAGTAGAAGCTTAAATGCATATGCCACAACAACTACAGATATCTCCGCTGATTCACCGCATACTCTACATACATATTTTCTTTGCCTTGTATCATAATAAGCAATCAAACCACATCTTTCACAAATATGAAGCTCAGTTCTGTCAGCTTCGTCAAGTAGCCTATCTTTAAGAACCATTGAGGCGCCATAAGCTATCAAGCAATCTCTTTCCATCTCTCCGAACCTTAACCCACCGCCTCTTGCTCTACCCTCAGTAGGTTGCTTTGTAAGCATCTGTACTTGCCCTCTTGCCCTAGCGTGAATCTTGTCTGCAACCATATGGTGTAGTTTTTGATAATAAACTACACCCAGAAAGATGTTCGTTTTGTATTGTTTTCCGGTTTTTCCGTCAAACATTACTTCCATTCCTAAAGGATGAAAACCTGCTTCAGTTAATATCTTTTCTAATTTATCTGTTTTTTCCCCAGTAAATGCGGTACCATCAATAGTAACACCTTTAATCGCGGCTACTTTTCCTGTTATAGATTCTATAAATTGACCAACTGTCATTCTTGATGGGAATGCATGAGGATTTATGATAATATCAGGAACGATCCCATCCTCAGTATAAGGCATGTCCTCTTGATTCACTAAGAGGCCTATTACACCCTTCTGCCCATGCCTTGAGGCAAATTTATCTCCTATCTCTGGGACCCTCATATTTCTAACCCTTATTTTGAACATCTTGCCACCATCCACACTCTCAGTTAGAAAAACACTGTCTACGACTCCTAACTCTGAGGGTCTTATTGCAATAGAAGTATCTCGCCTATATGGACCCCTTATTTCGAACTCCCTATATTCTTCCATAAACCTAGGTGGACTGGTCCTCCCTATGACTACATCTCCTCCATAAACGTTGGCTTCATGCATAACCACACCATCAGATTCTAAAAGACGGTAGTACTTCTCACCACGATATCCTCTCACATTATCATCTGGAGAGGGAATTTTAAATTCATCTTTCATACCACCCAAATATTGCTTAGCTTCAGCTTCGTAAAGTCTATAGAAGAATGAGCGTGCAAGCCCTCTCTCTACAGAAGATTTGTTCATTACTATTGCGTCTTCTATATTATATCCTTCATAAGATAGTACAGCAACTAAGCAATTTTGTCCTATAGGTCTCTCTTCTAATTTTATTAATGAGGATGAACGCGTCGCAACTAGAGGTTTTTGAGGATATGCTAGCAAATGGCTCCTCACATAAGTAGAGATAGGAAACGTGGGCAAGGGAAAACCTAATGATTGTTTAGCCATGGCAGATTCGTACGAATTACGTGGCGATTGGTTATGCTCAGGATACGGTATCGTAGAGGCTGCAACTCCAAATATTACAGATGTTATCAATTCAAGGTGAGTATGCTTCTCGTTTAGAGAATGCATATCAATGGCTACTAGACAGTTCTCTTCTTCGTTCGCATCAATCAATTCTATTATACCCTGCTCCAGTAAATCACGCCATTTGAGATTATTTTGTAACACTTGTGCAATAATTTCATTATTTAAAAGTGGTTTCCCGTTTTCCACTATAATCAGGGGCCTCATGACTCGCCCAGAGCGCGCAGATATGTAAATCCTTCTAGTTCCTCTCGGGTCCTTTGGTATATAAAGAAAAATGCTAACATTAGGATTAATCAACCCCTGTCTACGTAACTTCCTGAAAGATCTAGCAAAGGATTCACCATCATCTACGTAACCTATGAAGCTACCTTCTAAGAAGACTTTACAACCATTTTTTCGTAGTTCTTCACCTATTTCTGAAATAGACTTAACTTCCAACTCAAATAATTTATCTATAATATCAGACTTTGGAACGCTTACAGAAATTATGGTCGAGAGAGCAAGATTTTTTACAAGACCGCAGTTAGAACCTTCTGGAGTTTCGTTGGGACAAATTCTACCAAAGTGAGTTCCGTGAAGGTCTCTAGCCTCATAATTGGGCTGACTTCTACTCAAGGGCGACTGAATGCGCCTTAAGTGACTGATTGTTGAAAGGTAGTTCGTTCTATCAAGAAGTTGTGTAACTCCAACTTTACCTCTACCCCAATTACCCGTTGCTATTGAATTTCTTAATTTATCTGTGATTATACCGGGTCTTATAGCGGCCCCAACCGCATTGATGCCACGCCTCTGACCCATTTTCTCGAGCTGATACCTCATATCCCTTACCATACTACGGAAAGCGGTTCTAAATAGATCAGCTATCATCTCCCCAGCGAATTTAATAACTTTATTACCATAATGATCTCTGTCATCTATTTCAACCCATCCAAGCTTTAATTCAAAAAGCTTAGAAGCAGCTTCGCCTAGGAATATAGCTTTACTCATACGATCTTCTGATGATCTGCCCAAATGTGGTAGAAGTCCCCAATCAAGTAATGATTGAGCTCTTCTAATCCGAAATTCATCGAGCATTCCATATGCTATTCTATTTCCTATATATATCAGAGCTGCTTCTGGAGACATAACATTACTTGATTTATCAAAAGATATATCTAGAAAATTTTGAACTTCAGGTTTTATTGAGACCATCTCAGCAATTTCTTTATCTGATTTAAGTCCTAGTGCCCTCATTATTATTATAAACGGGAGTTCAACTGGAGATGTCGGAACTTTAATATAAAGAGCACCGTCTCGTTTCAATGTTAGTTCAAGTTTCGCTCGATAACCAACTATTGATGAATAGATCTTTGCCTTGTATAAGGACACACTTCCGCTCTTTTCATAATCTACTAAAATTTGATTAGGGATAAGATCCTCAAGACCAACTATAACTCGCTCAGAACCATTTATGATGAAGTAACCTCCTGGGTCATCTGGATCTTCACCAACACGGATTAAATCTTCTTTACTCATTCTATTAAGGGGGCATATAGAGGATTTCACCATAATGGGTAGATCTCCAATATAATGGCTTTGCATTTCTCGTATAGTATCATTCTCAAGTATACTCATTTCCAAGGATATCGGTGAAGTGTAAGTAAGATCACGTAATCTAGCCTCCATCGGCAGAATGTTACTAACAGAGCCATCAATCTCCACAACTCTAGGAGGCCCGATAGAAACCTTACCGAACTTTACCTTATAAGAACCTCCAATTGCTTCAATCTCCACTTCTCCAATATCACCTATGATATTTTGGATGTCTTTTGGAACAAAATCATTGTAAGAGTTTAAGTGCTGGCGAGCAACTCCTTCTTTCTCAATTATATCTTGCATTATAACCCAAGGATCGAATTCTTGGGTCTTTGGTATCCCCATATATTATCCCTCCACCACATAACGGTAATAGATATTTTTTCCTGCTGTTTCACTTTTCCTAGTAATTTTAATCAAATCTCCAAGTTTTGCTCCTATTTCCTTGACGACCGGATCGGTACCTAAAATGTATGGGAACTGATCTAATTTTGTATTATATCTTTTAAGAACCTTTTTTATTTCTTTAGGGGTCAATATCTCATGCTTAGATACAAGGATGTGCTCAGCAACTGCTACATTTCTTTCTTCAGAATTTTTCTTCATTACAATCACTAATTAGGATACATATGCTATTTGTGCCTTAAAATAGAAAGGAATGATATTTCGAAATAACTTGTTATATTTAAACTTTTATAAAAAGTCTAAAGTTTACCCTATTTTAGTCATCACATTAGTATATGTATCTAATTATTATTAAATCAAATATTACATAATAAAGCATTACATAATAAAATATAACGAGCAAATATATGAAATGAAAATATCAAAGGATTAAAAAAATAATTTTAATAGCCCTAATTTTCCTTTTAGAGTTTTCTTCTTTTTACTATATCTACCCATTCTATAAGTTATAGTTCCGCATACAGGACATGTACCTTTAATAGCTGGTCTCTTATTCTTTAATGTCACTTGTTTAGGTTTTTTGATCTCCACTTTCTTCTTACACTTTACACAAAATGCTTGAACCATTTTTATCTACTCATTCGGAACTCATGAGTTAAGCATAAAAATATTCGTATCTAATTTATCATACATACGCGTAAAAGATTATTCATGGAATAAAAAATCATCTTTTACACATAAATAATTAAAATCCTAAAAAAGTATTCTCCTATACGAAGTGTTTAAGTACAGTTTGATTTTTAGGTTTTGTTGAAAAACTGGTGGACCGAATTTGAAGGTTCTAGAAATTCATTGTTCATCTTTCAGTTATCAAGTCAAAAAAAGTACTCCTGTTGCCGAAGACCCTGATCCAGAAAGCGAGAATTTAAAGGATGTTTTAGTTTGCTTCATATGCTTTGAAAAGAATGATGAAGATAAAGTTGAAGAGCTATTAGATAAGCTTGTTAAAAACGTCAAAATGGACATTTCCAGAATAAAATGTAAAAGCGTTCTTATTTATCCTTATGCACACCTTTCTAAAAAGCTAGGCAAACCTAGATTGGCAAAAGAGTTACTCTCTGAACTCAGGAATAGACTTATTGGTGAAAAAATAAATACTCATAAATCGCCATTCGGTTGGTATAAATCTTTTAGCCTAGAGTGCAAAGGACACCCACTCGCTGAAGCTTACAGAGAATTTTGATTTGTAAAGCAATATAAATAAAAATTCCGATATCGGTTAGACCTGATAGGAAATATAAACCTTCTTTTTTTCATCCATTTTGGATAGAATGATGAAAATTTTTTTTACTTTGGCATACATCCACTCTAGAATTTAGGGTTCTTCATAAAATCCTTCATATTCGTCAAAAAAACTGTCATTTTATTATAAAAATTATGATCACGTAACTTTGAGGAATTCAAGGTGATAATAAATTAAAGTTTTTCACGGATGAAAATTTTCAGGTCTTTAGAAAGAAAATTAGTGTACAAAAATTATACCGAAATAGAGGCGGGCCCGCCGGGATTCGGACCCGGGACCCATCCCCAGGAAAACTCCTTCCGGGTGGCTTCTTTTTTAATTAAAAGCCCGGTGCTCTACCTGACTGAGCTACGGGCCCTCGAACCCGCCAATAACTCTATATGACATCATTTATAATAGCTTTTCAGTAAGATTTAGAGTAGAGATATAATCTTAGCTTGAGAGATTAGAAAGAGGTAGATAGAAGCTTTAAAGGAAAAATTTTTAACTGGAATGGTTACTAGCCATATAACATAATAGTTGCCCTGGTAGTATAGTCCGGTTAGTATGGGGCGCTGTCACCGCTCCGACCCGGGTTCAAATCCCGGCCAAAAGGGAGAAAAAGATACCCTTGCCGAAGGGCGCTAACCTGGTTAGGAGCGTGTTGAAATTTTAGCATAAATAGGTTTCTCTTGTAATAAACTATATGTTTTTTCTCTCATTACAATTTTTTAAGTTAAAAATATTATACGTGAAAAATTATTTTCATATTTAATATTTTTAAATTATTAAAAATTATTTTTATATATCTTACCGAAAAAAGGGAAAATTTATATATTAGATTCTTGAATTAAGAATTCCAAGTAAATAAATCTTTTGGTGTATATTTTGGTTTCTGAAAAAACTTCAGATATTTTTAGATTACAAAGAATTGTAGATCGTTGCCCTAAGTGTGGAAAGGGGCCTATGATAGCAGATAGCTCAGCTGGCGAGTTGTTTTGTAGTAATTGTGGTTTTGTAGTAAAAGAGAAGATAGAAGAAGTTGGACCTGAGTGGCGCGCTTTTTCAAAGGAAGAAAAAGAGAATAGGAGTCGTACAGGAATGCCTTCTTCACTAGCAATGCATGACATGGGTTTAGCCACAATTATTGGAGTCAAGGATGTAGATGCCTCAGGAAAATCTCTTCCTTCATCAATGAAAGCCACCATTGTACGCCTTCGTACTTGGGATAGCAGAAGTCAAGTTCATCAACCAGTAGACAGAAATTTAAGGCAAGCATTTAGTGAGTTGGATCGACTTGCTGACAAACTTAGTGTAAGTGATGCAGTAATAGAAAAAGCAGCATATATTTATCGTAAGGCGCTCGAAAAGGGCTTAGTTAGAGGGCGATCTATATCTGCACTTATAGTAGCATCCTTATATGCAGCATGTCGTGACACAGAAACTCCTAGGACTCTTAAAGATGTCAGTAGCATTAGTAATATCAGAAAGAAAGATATAGCGCGTTGTTATCGTCTACTCCTAAGAGAAATGGATATGAAAATGCCTGTAGTAAACCCAGCTAAATGCGTATCTAGAATTGCAAGCGAATCTAAGCTTTCAGAGAGAACTCAAAGAAAGGCTTTAGAAATTTTAGAGAAAGCTATAAAAATGAAGACATCAGCAGGAAAAGATCCTATGGGTCTTGCAGCAGCAGCACTATATGTTTCGTGTGTCCTTGAAGGCGAGAACAAGACTCAGAAGGACATCGCTGAGGCAGCAGGTGTTACAGAGGTCACTATACGCAATCGTTACAAGGGCTTGAAGGCGACTTTGAAGATTTGATATTAATTCGCTTAAAATAAAATCTAATAAAAAGTATCTTTATTGATCTTAACAGCTACAGATACTGAATCTTCTGAGAATAGTATTGATCTACCGATGACTATAAAATCTGCACCCGACCTTACAGCTTTAACCGCATTACCACCTTGAGCACCTACTCCAGGGGAGAAGATCAATAGCTTTCCTTTTGTTCGAGATGATATAGATGATAATATCTTCAAATTAGTTCCACCAACGACTATTCCATCTGCATGCCATCTCTTCGCCTTCTGAATGAATAATTCGTACAACTTTTTCTTTTCATCATACTCATTTAAAATTGTTAAATCATAACCTTCTCTTGCACCTTTATGGCTCATATATACCAGTAGGATTACTCCCTTTCTCATTTCGTGAGCTCTTTTAATCATTGGCTCAAGGCCTCCTTCATAACCAACGAATGGATTTGCAATAACAGCATCAAAGTCTGCTCTCCATAGATAATCACTTACTATCAAGTTGGTTGATGCTATATCATTTAACTTCAAGTCCGCTATAACTTGTAGATCGTGATCATGAGCGAGATTTACTATCTTCTTTATTTCTTTAAAGTTCAAAGGTAAGAGAAGATGGTAGTTTAGCTTGACTGTGGCAATATAAGGCGATAATCTTCTCATAATTGACAAAACTCTCTCCAGAAGTTTTGACTTTTCATCATCAACTATATCAAGGGCCAACACTATCCTACTAGAATGTTTTCTCATTGAGTACTGAATCCTATCTACAAAGTTCTGCTCTTTCATTTTTCAAGTTCAACCAATGAATATGTCTTAACAAACTTTATGATCTTTATGCACACTGTCTTCTTAAAAGCATAAGTCTGCTTTGATAGGTCTTTTAATTCGCAAAGTTTTATAAAATCAGATTGCTTTAATCTAGTGTTCTTCCTATTGTGCATATTTTTAATATAGATTGATTTTTGAGTAAAAACTTCCAATAAATTAAAAGAAGTAATTTATAATCTAAATGTATCTAAAGTTCATAAAGCTTTAAAAGATGCAAGGAAATTCATTGAAAATGATTATCTCGTTTTAAAGGACCCTGGGGTTATTCTTCTTTAAACTTTAATTCAACAAACATCAATCTATCACCTTCCACCAAAACCCTATAAGTTTTTTTTAAATCATTTTTATAGAGGTACCTCTTCAAATACGTTTTGACAAATCTCTTCTTTAGTTTTACCTTTTTTTCTTCATCATCTAATATTATTTCATCACCTTCTATAGACGATTTAATAGAGTGCTTCCCCTCTAAAAAATTCGCTAGATCATTACTTCTTTCTTTTAATTTACCCAAAACTATCTTGAGCATAATCTAATCAGTAAAGCATCATTTTTAATTCTTTATTATATATATCTTTAATTATCAGTTTATTTATGGTCGTAATGATTAGGTGATGGTTGTCACTGTAATAGTTGGAGGTTTCTTTGGAGATTGTGGGAAAGGAAAAATAATATCTTATCTAGCCATGGAGGACAATCCTGCTATAACTGTCAGGGGAGGCGTAGGTCCAAATGCTGGTCATACTGTTGTCTTTAAAGGAAAAAGCTACAAGCTTAGGATGCTCCCTAGTGCGATACTAAATGAACAGACGAAATTGATGATAGGTGCTGGAGTTATAGTCGACCCCCAAGTACTTTTAAACGAGATTAAGATTTTTAATGTTGATTCAAGAGTTATGGTCGATTCGCAGTGTTGTATCATCGAACATGATCATATAGAGCGTGATAAAAGGGGTTATTTAAAGGAGAAGATAGGAACTACAGGATCAGGTTCTGGTCCGGCTAATTCAGACAGGGTTTTAAGGGTTGCCAAAGTTGCAAAAGATTTTCCTTCTTTAAAGAAATATTTAGGAGATGTAGCCTTTGAAGTTAACACATCTATTGATAGTGGCTCAGATGTTATACTTGAAGGCACTCAAGGCACTTTTCTCTCTCTCTATCATGGAACTTATCCATTCGTAACGTCTAAGGATGTAACTGCATCTGCTATCTGCTCAGATATTGGAATAGGGCCGAAAAAGGTAGACGATGTTCTGATTGTCTTTAAGTCGTATGTTACAAGAGTCGGTGAAGGCGAGTTGCCTAGGGAGATTAGTGAAGAGGAAACTATTAAGAGGGGATGGGCAGAAATAGCTACAGTAACTGGTAGGGCGAGAAGAGCGGCGCCTTTTAATTTTGAGATTGCAAAGCGAGCTGTGATGTTAAATAGTGCGACCCAGATAGCTATCACTAAATTAGATGTGGTCTTTCCTAAAAGTTATAGAATTACTCGTTTTGAAGATTTACCATTACAGGCAAAAAGGTTCATCGAAGATATAGAAAATTCATTAAATTTGCCAGTATCGATTATAAGTACTGGTCCAGAAGTCTTTGATACAATTGATAGAAGAGGTTCAGGGCTAAAATAGATCAGGTTTAATAAGCCTTAAAGACTAAAATCATTCATAAAAGTAAAAATGAATCCGATGATCTACGGTTTCTATAGATTAATTTCCAAACCTTCTCTTCCTTCTCTGATAGGTTCTTATTGCCCTCATTAGATCGATCTTTCTGAACTCTGGCCAATAGGTATCTATAAAAACGAACTCACTATAAGCACTTTGCCACAATAAGAAACCGCTCAACCTCTCCTCTCCAGAAGTTCTGATTATAAGGTCAGGTTCAGGGTGCGGAAGATGTGAAGTATATAGATGCTCCTCAATCATCTTTGGAGTAATATCTGAAGGATTGATTTTACCAAGTGTAACCTTTTCAACTATACTCTTAACACCATCGACTATTTCCAATCGTCCACCATAAGCGATGGCAACATTGAGAAAGTGCTCATTATAATTTTCTGTAGCCTTTTCGATCTCAACTAAAAGTTTTCTTATAGTATTGGGGATTAGATCAAGCTTACCTAAGGCCTTTACACGAATATGATTCTTGTGAATTCGCTCATCCTGCATTAGATTTCTGAGTTTTTCTCCTAAAAGATCGAATAACTCTTTTATCTCTTCAGGTGATCTTTGTAGGTTCTCTATTGATAAGATATATAAAGTTACAGTCTTGATATTAAATTCGTGGCACCATTCAAGAAGTTCTTCAGCTTTTTCTGCACCAAGACGATGGCCGACCAATCTTGTAAAAGAACGGGATTCTGCCCATCTTCTGTTTCCATCCAATATGATCCCTATATGCTTAGGAGCTTCAGTCTTGCTGATCTGGTTACTTAGATATCTAGTGTAAAGTTTATAGACACCTGCTACTCTAAATAACGAGTCAAGCAATTTAAGTCCTCTTCACTTTCCTATGATGGCGAATATATTGATAAGCTACCATCGAAACTAAAAATGTTACCATAAGTCCTAATAAGAGCTGTGATACGAGTGTAAAGACGCTCTGTTCTGGATTTATCAAGATTTGTGAAAATTCGAGTAGAGGTATGTAAAGAAAAACTAATATTATAATTGCAAAGACATCCTGCCATATCTTTACACTTTTTCTTATCCAATGGGATACTGTAGAGTATACAAAATATATAGAGAGCCCAACCCATGTTAGAGGGATTGCTTCTTTCATAAAAAATCCAAAAAGTAAAGGTCCATGTTTAAATATTAATGAGACATCACCCAAAATTTCAAGATATTCAGGTAAATTCGACATCGCAATAAATGCTCGATATAAAGCAACACATATAACTAAAAGTGTTGTCACTATAGAGAAGAATCGGAGATATGAAGATGGTCTAGTCTTCTTTATAGATATCTCCATCTTCTTTATTGATGTAGTATATTTAATTAAATCGAAACCCCATGCCACCAAAGCGATACCAAGAATTATAGAGGTTATTTGTGTGGCAAGTTGAAGTAAATTAAAAAGACTAAGAAAACCTGTAACAAGAAGTAACAATCCAGGTACCCCCAAAGAAAATTTAGAGTATTTAGGGTCGGTAAAAAGCGTTTTTAAGTATCTACCAAGAACAGCGTAAGATTCTTCTACACTTTTACTATGTTTTATAACAACCCTTCTCACAGAAATTACAGGACCTACTCCTAATAAGATAGGTAATATGGCACTATCATCAAATCCATCTGATACTAAGATCATTCCATTTGCATTGAATCTCTGTATCACCTTCATCAGTTCAGACCTTAATTTCTGGTCGGCTTCAACTCCTTCTTCAGATGATCCAGCTATCGCCGCTACTTCACATTCATGACCTTTACTCACTAACTCATCATACTGCTTTACTGCTGCAAAAATGGCGTTAGCATCGGCTTCTTCTGGATCTGCAATAGATAATTTTGTTGCTGCCGCTATACAAGATTCTCTGCCAATTAAAGGAGTTTTTATTTTTGCCTTAACGCCTATATCGTCATCTCTGTCTACACTAAGTATTAGTATCTTTGATGAACTTCGCTCCGCGCTCAAAGTCTCAATATAATAAAGTTGTGAGTATTACTTAAACGATTCACTTTTATCTTCTTCAAATAAGATCTTTAACTCATCCCAACTCAGACTTTTTCCTTTTGAAACTTTATCTTTCACTTTAGATCTAGCTACTTTGAGTAGGCGTTGCTTTTTTTGGAAAATTTCTGCCTGTACATGATTCAAAATTTCTTTAAGTTCAACTACATCTTGCTTTATCTCATTATCCTCCTTTAATAATTGCTGCTTAATCATGATGATTTTGTCTAACATTTTTTTACGATTTTTCAATTCAATGAGGAGTGAACTATTCGCCTCATCCACCTCATCTAATTTACTTTTAAGAGAGTTGACTTCAGATAAAAGCGCATTTAGTTCTTGTCTCATCTCATATGCCTTTTTCCAAAGGTATAATTCAAATTCTAATTTCTTGATGTATCCCACAAGTTGTTTTTCTTCATCTCTTGTAAGACTCATTGTCTGAAGATCCCATTCTATTTTTTCTAACTTTTCTGTAAGTATTTTTTCAGATTTAGTTGGAACTTTATTCTGGAACTCCTTGAGAGCCTTATTTACTTTATCAACCTTATCATCTATTTCGATCATCTTTGCTATAATTGGCTTACGTGTTTCTTTGAGTCGTCTTATCAATTTATATTGCTTTGAGAGAGTGTTTCTCTCTTTATTCTCCTTAATCTTATTTTCTATTATCTCTTTCCTTAGATCACGCTCTCTTTGAGCCAGCCTTTCAAGCTCATAGATCAGACTAGACCTATATTTGATTCGTGAATAAAATCTCTCCACCATATCATCTGAATTCTGTTCATCTTTGGGCATTAGTTTCTGACTCCATTATTTAAGTAAGAATTATTCTTGCACTGACTGCAATCAGTCCAAATTGATAGACCATTATAGGGTTTAAATCAATTTGGTCGATTTCTTTGATATATGTCATTAATTCGGAGACTCTCACCAAAGCATCTGTGATAGAGTTTAAGTCCAATTTTGGAGAACCTCTATAGCCTATTAAAAGAGGATAGCCCTTTGTCTCCTGGATCATCTCTAAAGCATCAACCTTAGAAATGGGGATAATTCTGAAGGATGTATCTTTAAGGAGTTCAATAAAGACACCGCCAAGACCGAACATAACCACTGGACCAAACTGTCGATCTCTCACTGCTCCTATAGCTACCTCTATTGTTGAAGGTTGCATCTTATGAACAATGATACCAGTAATTCTTGCATCGGGTACCTTCTCTTTAACACTCTTTTGAATCTCTTTGAATTTTTCTGCAATCTGATTCGAATTGATTATACCTAACTTTACACCTCCCACATCGGTCTTGTGCATTATATCAGGAGATACAACTTTAAGTACAATTGGGTAGCCAAATGCCTCAGCTATCTTTTGGGCTTCTTCTACACTGGTAGCTAATTGAAAAGTCGGCACAGGAATACCTATAATAGCCATCAAAGTCATACTTTCTGATTCGAGTAATACGTGCCTTCCCTTGGATAGGGCACTCTCGATTAACTCAAAAGCTTTTTCAAATCGTATCTTCAACTATGAGACACTTCCCCTTAATTATTCTTATAACATTTAATTTGGATTATACAAGATTATATATCTTCTAATTCAAAGGTTATATTCTGACGATTATTGCTACAAAATTTCCTCCACCAGCAGTTACCAAGTCAAGTCTCTCTTCAAACCACGTTCTTTTAAAGCATTCAAAAGTGTAACGAGTATCCTTGTTCCACTGCCATTTTCAAACTGTATTTAATTATGATCTATCATTTGTTCGGAAATACAATTAAGTAGTATAGCTAGTTAAGAATTAGGATAAATATTATCATCGGGAAGTTTTCTTAATGTCTCTAAAGCTGCTGCCTTTGCACCGAACTCTGCAATTTTTCTATCATCTGCGCTTCCAATCACTATCGAGTCACCATCATCTGGTTTTAGTTTTGAAATCAATATGTTATGAATTTCAGGCGAATGTTCAGAGAAACTTTTCTTTAGTCCAGGCATTATCAACTTATTTTTAGTGTATATCAATGTTGTAGCCCCTGAAGCACCTGCCTTAAGTGCAGCATCCCTCTGTTCTACACCCTGTTCTACGATCTTCGCAGTACCTTTAACTAAGATTGCAATATTAAATCGACTCACTGAGTAAGAAGATGGAGGAAGCTCTAAAACCTCTGAGATTCTTGAGTTTAGGTCCCAAAAAATTTCCTTGCCAAAATCGGTGAGTATACAACCGAGCTTTGTAGATTCGATCATACCTTCTCTCTGCAAACGCTTTATCAAAGTACGGGTCGTACCCTCTCCTAATTGTAGAATAAGCGATAATTTTGCTCTGCCTATGGGTCCTTTAGATCCGACTATTTTTATAATAGTAAATACATGAACAGGTGTGAAAGAAGGATGTAAACCTGGTGCTACCTTTTTTGTGATTGCATCAATTATCTCTAAAAATCTCATCTTCTTAAACTATTTCATCAATTTCTTTAACTTACTATTTAATTTTGCGATTAAATAGTAAGTTTTTTAGAATATATTATATTGAGATATTGCTGGTCCTTTTTAGTATTTCCTTAGCAACTATGAGACCAGAAGTAGATGATTGCACAAGACCTCGTGTAATGCCTGCACCATCTCCAGCAGTGAATAGATTTCTAATCTTTGTCTCAAGAACTCTATTAAGCTCTAACCTTGAAGAGTAAAACTTTACTTCTACTCCATAGAGAAGGGTATGTCTCGAATATATACCCGGGGAGATTTTATCAAGAGCACTTAACATCTCTTTTACATCACTCAGATACCGCCCTGGCAAAGCAAAGCTCAAATCCCCTGGATTGATATCTTTAAGGGTAGGCTTTACAATACTTCTATTCAACCTTTCTAACGTAGACCTCCTGCCAACCTCGAGGTCACCTAGCCTTTGTACTATAACGCCACCAACTAGTAAGTTTGCAAGTTTTGCCACATACTTTCCATAGGCTACAGGCTCCTTAAAGGGCTCTGTAAATGATGTACTTGCAAGAATTGCAAAGTTCGTATTTTCAGACTTTTTACTTTTATAACTATGACCGTTTACAGTTATTATATCATCCAGCCGCTCAGTTACCACAAATCCTTGAGGACAAACACAAAAAGTCCGAACTTTATCGTCAAAAGATTTAGAATAATAAACGAACTTCGGTTCATATAATACATCTGTTAAATTGTTCATCACAGCCGCTGGCACTTCAATTCTTAAACCTATATCGACTGGATTGTTGGTCGTTCTTAAACCAAGCCTAAAGGCTTCACGCCTCAGCCAATCTGCCCCTCCTCTGCCAGGGGCAACTAATACATACTTTGCTAAAATCTCTTCTCCATCATCAGTTCTTACACCCTTTACTTTATCGCCTTGAACAAGGAGATTGCTAACAGGTTTTTCAAAAATAACTTCTGCTTTACCATCTATCTCTTGCCTCATCTTTTTTAGCAGTTGGGTGCATAGATCGGTTCCGAGATGCCTTATACGACTTGGGATTAGTCTCAATTCAACCTTTGCTGCCTTTCTTGATATCTCAGCGATAGCATCATCGTCATCACCATAGATCGTGTTCGGAGCGTTAAACCTTAAGTAGGTCTCGTCAACTTCTTGCATCAACTTTTTCAACATCTTCTTACCTACATAGTCCTTCAGCCATCCTCCAGTTTCTGTGGAGAACGTCAGTTTACCATCACTAAATGCACCTGCTCCACCCCAGCCGCAAAGGATAGAATCTTTAGTTCGAATACGTTTTGATATATCCTTTCCTTTTTCTAAGATAAGAACTTGTAAATCTGATTTATTACAAAGTTCTATGGCAGCGAAGATTCCTGCTGGACCTGCACCCAAGATGATTACATCATAACTTTCAAGACGAGCCATCTAAATTGCCTTTAAATTGAGGTTTTCTGAGGCTTTTAAGAGTTTTCTTAAATCATCATAGAAAGATAATCTTTAGCCTTTCGTGCGCATGATCTTCCTTTTCCCCAAGACTTTCCAATACTCTACCTCTATTCCTGAAGATATCGTGTCTTTTAAATTAAGCTCATCAGTTTTAGGAGACTCAAAGACCTCAAATGTTTCAAGATCCATAACTTGAATTTTATCTTCTAAAATAGCGATTACTTGGCCGCTCCTTTTCTCTACGATTGGAACTTGTACCATACTAGAAACAGGTGCCACCATGCTCCTCTTCGCGTTATCGAAGAGCCCCATCGCTACAACTCTCGCCTTTGCAGATCCATGCTTACCTGGCTTTGACTTGTCATATGAAACTATCCTGCAAGCTTCGTCATCAATTATTATATAGGAACCTATCTTCAAACTACCTAGGTTTACTGGCTTGCTCAGTTTTAACACCCACATTCTTACAATCAAAAAGGGATATATAAATAAAATACTGCAATTAAAGTAGATTAGGCTTAAAGTATAAAAAATTAGAAAAATATGAATGATAAATATCAATCCTAAAAGTTTTTTAGCAGTTTCAGGAATGAAGTATCTGACCTAGATGATATGGATGTATATCTGAACAGTGATGAGGATTATGAGTTATGATAGGTCTTCTTTTAAAATATCAGATTTAATTTTGTCTAAATTGAAAAAAAATTCAAATAGCTCTATTCATTCAAGGCGGGTTAAAACTTTAATTTTATCTTCAGGAGGGAAGGATTCCATTTTAGCGCTTCATAGAGCATATGAGTTAGGATTTAATATAAATGGGATCATAACTATATTGCCAGAAGATCCTGAGAGTATGTTATACCACACCTACAATGTCATACATGTGGAAAAGATAGCAAAGAGTATTGGAATAAAATGGTATGGAGTTGAAGCTAAAAAAGAAGAGGAGGAAAGAGCTTTAGAAAAGACATTATTGCAATTAGATGCTGAAGTATTAATCAGTGGAGAGATAGCATCAAACTACCAAAGGAAAAAATTCGATCGAATTACAAAATCTGCAAATATGGGACATTACACACCACTATGGGGCATGGAACCTCATGAAGTTCTAACAGAAATAATCTTAATGAAGATTGATGCGATTATAGTAGCTGTCGCAGCCTATGGATTAGGTAAAGAGTGGTTAGGAAAGCGTTTAACAGAGAAGAGTATAAGTGAGTTGCTGAAGCTGTCAGAGAAGTATCATTTTAACCCTTCAGGTGAAGGTGGAGATTTAGAGTCTTTTGTATTAGATGCACCACTTTATAAGAAAAGATTGAGACCTGTAAATGTGGTTAAAACCTGGGAGAAGGATAGAGGCTCTTTAGAGATTGAAAAAATAGTATTGGAAGATAAAGTAAGATGAGTTCTTTGGAAATAAGTTATTTATTAAAGGCTTTTATTATGAATAAATAAGAGTAGAGTTAGATGAGAACATGTTAGAAAGGCTGAAGGAAGGACTTCAGGCAGCGATAAAGAGGATTTTGACAGCGACCACGATTGATAAGCAGTTGATAAAGGATTTTGTGAAAGATACACAAAGGGCTTTATTGCAAGCAGATGTAAACGTTAAACTGGTTTTGGAACTCTCATCAAAGATTGAGAAAAGAGCTCTTCATGAGAGCCCACCCCCAGGCTTGTCAAGGAAGGACCATATAATAAAAATTCTATATGATGAGTTAGTCAATATATTAGGTACTGAGAGCAAACTTGACCTTTCAACAAAAAAGGTCAATATAATTCTTCTTATGGGAATTCAGGGTTCAGGGAAGACATTAGTAGCAGCAAAACTTGCAAGATTTCTTCGTAAGAAAGGATATAAGGTAGGATTAATATGTGCAGATACTTTTCGCCCTGGAGCTCTTGTACAGTTAAGAACTTATGCAAAAGATGTTGGCATTGAAGTTTTTGGTGATGAGGAGTTCAAAGATTCTATAAAAGTTGTTATTGAAGGTTTAAGAAATTTTAGAGAGAACAAGAACGTTATAATCGTCGATACAGCTGGCAGGCACAAAGAAGAAAAAAGTCTTTTAGATGAGATGAGACATATTTCAAACAAAGTAAAACCAACACTAACACTACTTATCATCGATAGTACCATAGGGCAACAGTCTTATGCTCAATCCAAGGCTTTTCACAAAGCTGTAAATGTTGGAGGGATAATAGTAACGAAGTTAGATGGTGCTGCTAAGGGAGGTGGCGCACTGACCGCTGCAGCAACAACTGGAGCCAAAGTGCTATTTATAGGTACAGGTGAGAGAGTAGATGATCTAGAGGCTTTTTCGCCTACACGATTTGTTGGGAGGCTCTTAGGATTAGGAGATATCAAAGCCCTTGTTGAGAGAGCAAGAGATCTAGAGATAGAAGCTGATGAGAAGAAGGTTCAAAGAATAATATCTGGGAAGATGACTATAGATGATCTCTATTATCAATTAGAGCAGGTTAAGAAGATGGGTTCTTTAAGGAAGGTTCTAGAGCTCATCCCTGGACTTTCATCATCTATTTCTTCTGAAAGCTTAGAGGAGTTGGAAGAAAAAATGAAAACGTGGAAGAACATAATTCTTTCTATGACCAAAGCTGAAAGGGAAAACCCTGAAATTTTAAATTCATCCCGAATCAAAAGGATGGCCAGAGGTTCTGGTACAAGTGAAAAAGCAGTTAAGGAGATGCTCTCAAAATATAGACAGACAAAAGCTATCATCAAGGCTTCTAAAGGAAGAAAAATGAGACAGATGCTGAAAAGGATGGCTCTGACATAAAATAAATCTGATAAAATCATCCATCTTATAAAATTGATCTAACGAGTTTCTATTTCTTTAATTCGGTCTAAGATTGATCATCAAGGTGTTGAGGTGACTGTGGTTGAAAAGAGCTTATTTGAATTAGCAGACTTGATACTTGTCAATTATCCACTATGTGGAGATTGTCTTGGAAGGCAGTTCCCAAGTTTAATAGAAAAAGATGACAAACTTAAGAGAATGATTAAAGGTGTTTTAACAAGAAAGAAAAGATGCTTTATCTGCCAAGGTATAATGCAATCTCTAAAAGATGTTATATCTAAGATAGTCAAGAAATTGGGAGACTACGAGTTCGATAACTTCCTTATCGGTGCAACCCTCCCTAGAGAAGTCATAGAAAATGAGGATGAGTTAAGGGCTAAGTTCAAGCTGAGAGGCGGAGAAGCTATAAAAGGCAAGATAACGAAAGAGATAGGAAAGACAATAGCTTCAAAGACTGGTAAAGAAGTTAATTTTCGTAATCCAGATGTAACTATTCTAATGAACTTTACATCTGGAAAAGTCATAATATCGTCTAAACCAGTATTTGTTTATGGGAGATATTTAAAGACAGTGAGGGGGTTATCCCAAAAAAGGAGAAAGTGTAAAGAGTGTGTTGGAAAGAGATGCAACATATGTAGTCATACAGGTTTTCTGAAGGAGGAGAGTATTGAGCAAATACTTGCTCAAAGGTTAATAGACCACTTCAAGGCAAAAAAAGCTAAGTTCACATGGATTGGAGGTGAGAGCGTCGAGAGTTTAGTATTAGGTAACGGTAGACCTTTCTATGTAGAAATACGTGAACCTAAATTACGGCATTTTAATACATCATGTATACCTGAATTTCATAAAGGTATAATTCTTAGAGAGATTCGAGTAGTAGATAGAAAGCCGAATAAAACTCCAAGCTTTATCGTAACAGTCTCTGCTTATATAAGATTTATAGAGGATGTAGACGAATGCAAGATCAATATACTCAAAAAAGCATTACAGAATACTGAGGTCAAGGTTAAAACCTTGAAAAAGATTTTTACGAAAAAGATATTTGATTTTGATATAGAGAATATAGATAAAAGAAGGGCTAAAATTTCCTTTAAATGTGAAGGAGGACTTAATATAAAGATGTTTATTGGGATCTCCAACTTATTAAAAAGAGATATAATAGAAATATCGCCAAATATATCTAAAATCTTAGGTGTAGAAGTTGTTTGCTATATTTTCGATATATTGAATTTGGAAATTATAAGGCAAGTTGAGAGATGATAAAGCTTAACGAAGATAAATCGATTACAACTTATATAAACAAGGAAAGCTTATAGAGATGGATACCTAATATTAGACAAAATGGAGATGTAATATGGTACATAGCAGAGGTTTTAGGCGCAAGACAAGAAGCTTATTGACTAAGAAGAAAAAAAGGAGTTTAATGTCTTTTCTACACGAATATAAGGTCGAAGATAAAGTAGTAATAAATATCGATCCAAGTCAGGTTAAAGGCATGCCCCATAGGCGTTATCAAGGTAGAGTAGGCACTATAGCAGAGGTAAGGAGAAGGTCAGTTGTGGTAACTATACAAATGGGTGGAAAGGTTAAGAAAGTTATCGCAAGATTAGAGCACGTAAAGCCACATGTCGAAAATGTCTCAGTTTAATACTCATGATTTAGGTGATTTTATTGAATGAAGGTAAAAAAACCGTTATATCCATACCAGAAGCTAAGGAAATATTAGAAAAGATAGATGTCGAAAAAGCTGATCAAATACAGAAAAGGACGTTAGACTACGTTACAAAATTCTCAAAAACTACACCTGAAAAAGCAACAGGGATTAAAGAAAAACTCGTAAAAGAGTGCTCATTGACAGATGAGGAAGCAACGGAACTGGTCAATATAATGCCTGGGAGTATTGAAGAAATGAGGGTTTTTACATCTGGTTGGAAGAAACTTTTACCTACTGATACTATCAAAAAAATATTGAAGATTTTATCTGAAGTTTGAGAAAAATCATGATTCTAGAGATCAATAAAGAAATCTCTTAAAGGAAAGCATAAATAATTATATACCTATTAATATCGTCTAACTATGTTCCGAATAAAAAATTTCATTAATTTATTTACAAAAAATTATCGAAGATTAGGTGTCATTGAATGGATAGACGATTTTCCTTATAAAAAATAACATAAGACTGAATATCCTGATGATTTGGTGAGAACGAATCAATTATATTTATAAAAAGAGTGAAAAAGGTTATCGAAGATGAAGTCTTCAAAAAGATACGAAGAGTACGCGTATGTTTTGGACTTCATCCCCCGTGGCATATCTATTAGTATAAAGGGAAGAGAAGGACCACTACTTCATGCAATAGGAGGAGAATGGTCAACTCTTCTCGAGATATTGGCTATGAACAGAGTCAATTTTGTAATTGGAGAGAGAATTCGCATTTCAAGAGAAGGTAGGGAAAAGGTAATCAGTGTCTTAGGAAAACTTGAATATAATGATTTGACAAATGGAGCCAAGAACGAACTAACGAACGTTTGTGAAAAAATCGTCCGGCATAATGAGAAAAAGTATGTAACTTATTTTAATGAGTTACAGCCTGTGACGCCAAGGCGCCATGCTCTTGAACTAATTCCGGGAGTAGGAAAGACACTTGTAAGGCAGATTTTAAAAGAGAGAGAGAAGAAACCTTTTGAGAGTTTTGATGATATCCAAACTAGAGTTGGGTTAAGAGACCCCGCTAAGCGCATCGCAAAACGTATGGTTACAGAAATATCAGGCAAAGTAGGCATAACGATATTTGTAAAGAGATGAAGAGGAGAAAGTTAGGGCAACATTCACTAATAGATGAAAAACTATTAAACGAGATGGTCACGGTTGCAAAGATATCTGACAGAGATATAGTTTTTGAGTTTGGCTCTGGTAATGGGAACTTAACTAAGATCTTATGCAATAGGGCTAAAAAAGTGATATCATATGAAATAGATGAGATTCTTTACAATAAAGTCAAGTCAAGATTAAAAAAAATAAAGAATCTGAAGTTGATCCATGGTAATGCTCTTAAATCGAGACAGAATTTTGATAAAATAGTCTCAAATATTCCATACTCAAAATCAAGTGAATTCATAAAATGGTTGATAAAGAAAAACTTTGATATAGCTGTAATCACTGTTCAAAAAGAGTTTGCTGAAAAATTACTTTCGAAACAAGGATCGAATGATTATAAAGCTATTACAGTTATAGCAAGGTCATGTTTCGAAATAAATCCTTTAAAGGAAGTCAGTAGAGATTCCTTCAAGCCGAAGCCGAAGGTCAGTTCTTTTATACTGTTATTAAAGCCTAAGCTTGACAAGATTGATAATGCTACTATCTCATGCATAAAGCTACTATTTTCTTTCCGTGGAAAAACAGTTGGTGCTGCAATAAAAACGATCTATAAAAAGCGAGGTAAGAATCACAATCAAAATTATCTTTTTGAGAAATTTGATTCTATAATGTGCCAAAAGAGGGTTGAGCAATTGTCAATTATAGAGTCGGTAAACGTTGCAAAGGAATTAGTGAATCTTCGATGCTTTTAGTATGAAGATTTCTTCATAAAATAATTTAAGTGACTCTTTTATCCTAACTTCAAAACCCTTTTCCCTAAGTATCTTGAATATTTTTTTATAATTCGATATATTAGACAAGAGGAATATTATCGATCCTGAGTTAGACAATACATTTACAGAGTCCTCAATAAATTTCTTCACCACTTCTATGCCTTCTTGTCCTCCATCTACAGTTAAATCGATTATTTTTTCAGATGGGAGATAAGGAGGGTTGAATACGATCATGTCAAAGCAGCTCTTACGAAAAGGGCTTGCTCCATCACAATGGACTAATTCAATATTGTTACAGTTAATAGATTTAAGCTTAATCTTAGCTTTTCTTATTGCATTTATACTAATATCAGTCCCTACTGTAAAGGAATTTTTAGATAGTTCAACAGAAATGTAGCCTGACCCTACTCCTATCTCCAATATAACCTTGCCAGAATGTCTTTGAGTTACCCTAGCAAGAAGAAAAGTATCTTCTGCTGGCTCATATAAACACTCGTCTATCATCCTAAACTCATTCAAAATTATACATCGATTTTTAAAGAATGAATATCGATTAATAGTTATCTAAAAGACTAGACTAGATGAATCCTTTGACAAAAAGAGAAAAAGGTATGCTGTTAATGCTCTTTCAAAGTGGTTCTAATCTCGATTATATCACCATCTCTTAATTCAAAACTACGACCGACTCTAATCCCTTTGTAAGTATTTTCCCTCCAAAGCCTTGCGTATTTAAAGAATCTTGCTAAATCTTTGTGAATCTTATCAGCAACATCGATAGCTTTGGCTCCTTTTAGCATTAGTAAGGGCTTTTGTGCAATTTTCCCATCTATTACTTTTGTATATATACGGATTAAATTGAGTTTATGCAAAATTTGTAACGCCAACTTATCTAGGCTAATAGATGAGTCGAATATGAGTTGATTAGGAAGTAGATTCTTTAACTGATTAATACACTCTCTTCTCAAAGTGACGAATATAGCCTTTTTCACGATCCTACCATATAAAGCAGACTCAATATCGTCAATGGTAGAATCTGTGGTTATCTTCACTACAGCATTGTTAATCTTATAACTGGATATGAAATCGTTTATTTCTCTCTCATCACAAGTATAGGAAAAACCTACTATTCTTATTCCTCCACTTGATGTTTGAGCTATTTCGACCTTTGGATAATCTGAACATAAATCTATATTGTGAGATTCGAACCAATCAATTACATCTTGGGCATAACTAAACGGTTCGTAACCTAAGACGATAAGTATACCTTCTGCATTTCTAGCAAGGTTCATAAAACGTTCAAGTTTCCCTTCACCTATTCTTTTATCAAAAGGGACAACAATCAACTGAAATTGAACACCAGCTCCCTTGAATACACCCAAGATAGGTCTCATCAAAGATTCATGATTTTTTATATCAGATCTAACTAAGAGGTTAAAGAAAGATGTAGCAGTCTGCAAGGTACCAACAATAGCCAGTTGGGTGAGCTCCCCCTTCTTAACAATCCACTTTAATCTAGAAGACCCTCTGCGTTTTGACCTTGCCCGATCTACCTCATCCTCTAAAGATGATATCTGTCTCTTGATCGATTTCTCTAAGCGCTCTGTTCCTTTATGCTTAGGAAAGCTCGAGTAGAATTCCTTTAAGAGACGGAGTTTTGTAACTGGATCTCGAGCAACTACTGCCTCTGCCCACTTTGCCTTGGCTTTCTCTGGGAGATTTGTAACCATTAAATTGAAAAATATCTAAGTAACCTAAAAAATCTTGGGGCGAACAAATTGAAGAGAATTTCAGTAGCTCTTGTAGAGCCAACTTATGAAGTAAATGCTGGTCAAGTAGCTCGAGTTATGAAAAACTTTGGAGTAGACGAACTAATATTCATTAACCCAAAGTTGGACTTAAGTCATGCAAGAAAGTTTGCATCTCATGGCGTAGATGTTCTTTATAGAACAAAAAATATGGACTTTGAAGAATTGATCAGGAGTTTCGATGTAATAGTCGGGACCACAGCGATAACATGTAGTAAATCATCCAATATTCTGAGGAAGGCGTTGACGCCCAAAGGTCTCGCTGAAAATTTGGAAAGCATCATAGGTAAGGTTTGCTTACTTTTAGGACGTGAATCTACAGGATTGAAAAATGAAGAATTGAGACTCTGCGATTTGGTAGTAAGTATAAGGACAGGAACTGACTACAAAACTTTGAATATATCACACTCTCTTGCTATATTGTTGTATGAATTATCGAAGAATGAAATATCAGTCCCCGAAGATATAGCATCCAAAAAAGATAAAGAAAGAGCCATTAGCTACTCGATCGAATTGGCAAAGATGTGTGGGTTCACAAAGCATAAAATCCCTTTGTTAGAAGAAGCGATGAGAAGATTGTTTGGAAAAGGTAAACCTACCCCTAGAGAAGTTTATCTAATAATGGGCTTGCTGAGGGAGGCAAAAATAGCTTTACTAAGACCTAAATCTTGATTTATAATAATGGTCGACTTTGGGCCATTAAGGCGGGTTCAGTTGCAATAGAATCGGAAGTCTCCATATTATCTTTAATAACTGTTGAAAGACGGGGCTTCCTATTTTTCCTTTTAAGCCAAGTACCATATAATTTTCCACAATCTTTACACTTGACACCTGAATCAGAGTAAAATATTATGTCTCCCCCGCATAAACACTCGCCGAAAATGCCACACTCTTCAACTACTTGAACTATACGAAGCTTTTTCGGTCGCATAATAGTATTATAACTATAGTTATAATATATAAATCTATTGTTTCTGTCCTAATAATCGAACTAACATATCATATCATAATTTATGCCTAAAAAGTTATTTTTTAGGTTTCTTTGTTAATGTTTAACTTGTAGTATTCGCATAAATGCTTTAATAAGCATAAATAACATCTAGGTTTTATTGGTTTACATACACTTTGACCAAACTTGACGAGTAATTCATTAAACTCTAACCAATATTTTTTGTCTATTATCTCCATCAACTCCAATTCTGTCTCCTCTGGACTCTTTGTATGAACAATGCCGAGCCTATTTGTGATACGATGTACGTGAGTATCGACTGGGATTGCAGCTTTACCAAATCCGTAAACTAAAACACAATTCGCTGTTTTCCTACCAACAGACGGTAAGGATATTAAATTTTCAAAATCACTAGGCACTTTCCCATTAAATCGTTCCATCAGTATTTTAGAGACTTCTTTAATTTTCTTTGCCTTTACACGATAAAATCCAGCATTTCTAATTAATTCTTGTATTACCTTTTCATCTGCCTCTGAGATTTCTTTCATACCCTTATAGACTGAGAATAGTTTCTGGACTGCTTTTTTTGTATTTTCATCCCTTGTCCTCTGGGAAAGTATCGTTGCTATCAGGATTTTAAAAGGATCTCTTATACTACTATGATTTGTTTCTACTAAAGCGGTATTCTCCAATGTATATGTTTGGACCATCTGTCTGATCTTTTTGATCAAAAATTCTGAATTCATTACTCAGGGTAATAGTGTGTTTGGGAAACTTTTAAAAGATGTTGTAAAAAAGTGAATAAAAGTAAAATCCTCGATCTTCAATTTTTATTGGTGGAATTTTGAAAAAAAATACTCTTGGTGTGTTAGCTTCTGGCAGGGGATCAAACTTTCAATCTCTGATAGATCATATAAGACTCGGAGTGTTGAAAAATGTAAGATGTGGAGTCCTAATTTGCAACAATAAAGATGCCTATGCATTGAAGATTGCAGAAAAAAGTGAGATAGAAAGAAAGTTTGTAGACCACAGAAATAAAGAAAGGGTAGTCTTTGATAGTGAAGTTGTCGATGTGCTTAGGGATCATGATGTAAACTTGGTAGTCCTTTCAGGTTTCATGAGGATAATTAGCCCTTACTTTATTGATGAGTACAAGAATAGGATCATGAATATACATCCCGCCTTATTACCTTCATTTACAGGTCTGCATGCACAAAAACAAGCTATCGAGTATGGGGTAAAGGTATCTGGTGTCACCGTACATTATGTAGATAAGGTGGTAGATGTGGGACCCATAATCTTACAGAAACCTGTTATAATAAAAGAAGATGACACGGAAGATACCCTTTCTGAGAGAATCTTAGTCTTCGAACACAGGTTATATCCAAAAGCGATTCAATTACATGTAGATGGCAGATTGAAGATCGAAGGTAGGAAAGTAAAGGTAGATTACAGTGATCATTGGGAGGAAAGATGGAAAAAGAGACAAAAGGTGTATGTTGAATATCAAAAACAATTATGGGCTGAACAAGGCAAGCCTTTGGATAAGTCGATAGGATGAAAGTGTCCATTTTAAGAATAGATTGGTAGTAAATATGATGTCAAAAATCATTGATGGAGAATTAGTTGCAAAGAAGTTTAAAGAGATAATAAAGAAACGAGTGGTAGATTTGAAAGAAAGCGGTGCATCGCCTACATTGGCTACTGTGCTTGTTGGCGATGATCCTGGTTCTCAAAAATATGTCAAGATGAAGGAAAGAGATTGCCAGCAAGTTGGCATATCCTCTTTATCACATAATCTTCAAAAAGAGATAAGTGAAACTGAACTAATACAACTTATTAATAAACTAAATTTAAAAAAAGATGTATATGGTATTTTAGTCCAATTACCACTTCCAAAACATATCGATGAACAAAAGATAATATATACAATTTCTCCCGATAAAGATGTGGATGGGTTACACCCTTACAATATGGGTAAACTGATGAGGGGCGAATATAGTTTTGAATCGTCTCTATTACCTTGTACACCAAAAGGTATAATGGAACTATTAGCTTATTATAAGATTAGAATAGAAGGGAAACATGCTGTAGTTGTTGGTAGAAGTGTTTTGGTTGGTGGTCCTATGTCAAAAATGCTTTTAGATAAAAATGCTACAGTTACAGTTTGTCATAGTAGAACTGTTGGAATTAGTGAATATACAAAACAAGCGGATATTTTGATAAGTGCAGTTGGTAGACCACCAGAGATATATGGAGAAACAGGATTTAAGATAACAAAATCTATGGTAAAGAAAGGTGCTGTTGTCATAGGTACAGGTGTTGGATATCTTGGAAAAGAATCATTTTTTGATATTGATTTTAATGAGGTAAGGGAGACGGTATCGTATCTAACGCCAAAATTCGGCAGTGTCGGACCGATGACTAGAGCAATGCTTTTGAAGAATACAATTATTGCAACACAAAATATACGGATGTAGTTTTTGTTCGTAAAGATTCATAAAGTATAAAGGTCCTAATCTTTGTCAAGCATAGCCAAGGTCAAATATCTATCATCAGTATTAATCCTTATTGGGCTTTTTTTCATCATCGACGCTTTATTCTTACACGCGATCTCCTTTAACTATTCAAAAGTTGGATTAGAGCAACTGGACAAATACTTTAGCCATCTCTATGTTGGATTGGTTCTGGTTTTCATAGGTTTGTGGGGCTTAAAAAACAATGATCATAGATAAAAGTTATTTTCATGAAGATCTTTGATTTTGTCTAAATCTTCTTGGTTTAGCAAAATGCCGTCAGAGGCAATAACATTTTCTCTTACTTGTTTTTCATTTCTTACACCTGGGATCGTGACAGAAACAGCCGGATGGTTTAAAACAAACTTAAGAGCTGCTTGGGCCATGGTTCTATTTGATCGTTTGACTAAAAATCTTAGTTTTTCGACTTTAGGTATTTCTTCGATTAATTTAGATCTTGGTAGATTTTTACTACGGTGATCGTTCGAAGGAAATTTTGTCTCAGGAGTAAACTTGCCAGTTAAAAGTCCGAATTCAAAAGGAACTCTTACAATAACTCCGATTTCATTTTGTAATGTTAAAGGGAATAGTTCCTTGGCTGCTTCAAGCTTTAGGAGGTTATACACTACTTGGATAGTATCGCCAGGATAACCTCTTTGCATTAGTTTTACTGCATCATCCACACTTCTTACTGAAACACCCCAAAATCTGATCTTTCCTTCATCTTTCAACCGCTCCATTGTTTCAAAGCATCTTTCTCTTTGGATCTCTTCTAATGATGGACTGTGAAGTTGATAAACATCGATTATATCCTTCCTTAATCTTTTTAGGCTACCTTCTAAAGATTCAAGTATGTGATTTTTGGAAAGATCTCTGCCACGATCTCCTTCATTAGTTTTTTTATAACCGACCTTTGTTGCAATATAGCAATCGGACCATCTGCCTTTTAAGGCCTTACCAATTACCTCTTCACTCCTTCCTAGACCATATATATCAGCTGTATCGATGAAATTTACACCTAGTTCCAAAGCTACCCTAATCGCTTTTATAGATTCATCATCATTTACACTGCCCCAACCTCCAGGTCGATCTCTGTACTCTACAGGACCACCAATTGCCCAAGTTCCTATACCGATCTCCGAGACTCTAAGGCCAGTCTTCCCTAAAGTTCTGTATAACATCCTATACCGTTGATATTCAACGAAAAGTTAAGTGTTCTGGGAATCTATCATAGATAAAGAGATTATATTCTCACATAACTAAAAAATCTAAGAACTCAATTTAGATTTAAAATGCTTAAGTAATTATTGCAGTTAAAAGAAGGATAAAAAAAGAAATCGTTATTATAACGATACCGCCTTTTTTAACTACGTAGAAAGATCTATCTAGAACAATCGATAGATCGTCGATAAGTTTTGTGCCAATAACCTTTACCGAGGAATTCACACTCCTAACCTTTAATTCGGCTCTGGATATACGCTCTACTGCTTTATTGATAAGTATCTTTATAGCTGCTGATAACTCATCTAATCCTGTCCTTTCTCCTAAAGCGATGTAACCCTTTAAATCGGATATCTTGCCAGCTGTGACATGTGTATCAGAAGTACATAACTCTAAAACTGGGGCTTCTGAATCTTTGAAATTTTTGATTAACTCCTCTCTCAGACCTGGAATTGCATTATTTGAATCAGAGACTATTATGCTATACTTCTTATCGTCAATATTTAAAATGAGAACGCCGAGTCCGGCAGGTCCTATATCATTCCCTAAACGAATATCGAACTCTGAAGAGTGGGCAGAACCAACCATCAAATCGTATTGATCGCTAGACTTTAAATGGGTCAAGGCGTTCTTAATAGCTTTGATAAGGTCTTCATAATCTTCGTCGCTGATGAGCTCTCCTTGCGAATTATGCGTATCAACTATCATAACGTAATTATAACCCGATTTTAAAGCCAAAGTTTCTACCTTATGCTTTATACCCAACGGCAAATCCTCCATCCCAAAAGGAGATAAAGTTGGCATTACAAATACTAAATCTCCAAATGCTATACATGTAACTGTCGCTTTACCCAACTTGGCAAATACAGGTGAACTGCAGGTCTGTCTCGTAGCTATAGTTTTAAAGCCCTCAAAAGTTGAAATGTAGTTATCTACTTCCACTCTGGAAGGAAGGTTTAGTTCATGGCCGGAAACACCATGAAGAATTAGGGGCGATAAGCCTTCATCTAAAAACCAATTTCTGAGGTAAAGAGGTAAGTTGCTACTTCCTACTGGATAGAACGGGCCTGGATGTACTTCCGGGATTACCAGAGTCGGCTTCGAACTATCTTTATCAAATATCATTAAATTTGTCTTTACGGTTTGCCGAGAACTCATCTTCTCTATGAATTCTTCAATAAATTCAGGGTGGTTGGCGGCCCATGCTGTAAGAAATGCACGAAAAAGTTTCAATGAACCCACTCCAATTAATTTGGCACCTGATCGATCAACTATGATTAGATAGATTATAACTAAGGTTACGATTCCTGCCCCAACTAAAGCAATGATTATGTAGTTGGTGGTTATTTGAATGATCGGAAAAAGAAGCAGTATAAGTGATAATAATATAGGTTGAAAAAATGCACTAAAAATTCTCCTCAGCATACTCCCATAAAAGATAGAAACTGATACCAACATCCTGAAAGCCATAACGCAAAAGAAGCCTAAAAGTAAAAAGAAGACATATTTCTCAAAATGGATCGAGAAAGGTATGGAAAATATGAGACCTAAAAAGATGATTGAAACCCATATAGAGTTAGATATGGATGAGAAAACAATAAGCCTTCTAAAGGTCACCAATGGATTGTCCCTCAAGATTGTCTTTTCGAATAAAATAGATGTAAAAAGTACTGCTTCAAAAGCAAAAAGAATTATGAATGTAAATGCGTTGATTTCGTATAGTAAAAAATGTGAAGAAATGAATAATGTAGCAGATGCGATAAAAGCTAAAAGAACCGCTGTCTTAATCGATGGAAGAGTGAAAAGAGCATGATACTTACTAGTAATATTTGACTTAGGGTCCTTCTGCAGATATTTCCCCACCTAGATTTATACTGATAAAAAGATGTTTAAGAGGATGGAGATAATTACTATACCTATTGCTACTGCCATAACTATCTCAGGGCGAACTTTGGCCCCTCTACTTTCATCTTCGAAAAAGCGAAGAAGTCCAGCACTGGAAACAGGCATCGGGGATCCGCTCTTCTTCTTTTTCTTGCTGCTCAAAGAATAGCCTCCATCACGAGTTTATGCATATCTATTTAAAATGTGTTACTTTTTAACATTGTTATTTTTTAATGGCGTTATTGTTCTATTAACTTAAATAATCGATCGACATAATTGGGTTAAAAGAAATGGCAGATTTTAATTCATTATTTACCGAATTACAAAAGCGTTCGAGCTTGGACAAGAATGATTTGTTAAAGTTAATAGAAGAAAAGAAGAGCAAAG
>JAKLZG010000007.1 GCA_024256165.1 Candidatus Methylarchaceae archaeon HK02M2 | reverse complement strand
TTGTAGGCAATGGTGAAGAGATATATTCTTCTAATGATGAATGTGGCATATATGGTGACAATGAGGTTCTGTATAACGACGATCCAAACTCACAACACAACATCAGGATCAAGGGGAATAAGATAGCCGCAAATGTAAATCATGGCATATACCTGGAGTATGTGAACGGTGTATCAATATCATCTAACCTGATCAGCTCAAATATAGGAGACGGTATATCATTATACAAATGTCCGATAGTTTCTATAACACACAATAAAATTCTTGTGAATGAATATATATATGAAAATAATGCTGGAACAGATGAATGTGGAATTCATTATGTAGGCGATAGTCTTTGGAATTTAGATGAAATAGCCTTAAGCCTGACGATAAGCAACAATAAGATAATGGGTAACATCGGTGCTGGTGTACATATAGAAAACACAGAGAATATAGTCATAACATACAACGAAATACTGTGGAACCAGGGCAGTGGTATAGAGATCAATAGACACCATTACATGGGACCAACTGGTAACGATGGTGAGTTCTTGATGGTGAAAAATGTATTGATAGCATACAATGTCATTAGCGAGAATGGCGGAATAGGATATATGTTGGATTTAGGTCCAGATCAATTTAATTCTATGTCTATGGGTGACGGCATCTATATGGATATGATTTCTGAGGTGGAGATCATATACAACAAGATAACAGGAAATAGAGGAAGGGGCATAGGTATAGGTGAAGGTATAATCTTTACTATTGCTATAACAGCAAATTCCAACAACGAAGTTCATGTAGGTGAAGACCTCCTCATAAAGGGCAATATAATAAGTGGTAACGAATATGCAGGCATATATGTGGATCACTTCGATTCTCCAGTGACAATAGAATGGAACACGATCCTTGGTAATGGTAACGAAGGCATACATCTATTCCATGTTGAGAACCCACAGATACTTCACAATACAATTATGTATACGTTCACAACCTTCATTAGAAATGGACCTGTTTGTGGTATTCTATCGATTGAATGTATGGGAGTAAGGATCGCATACAACACAATAGCTTACAATATGATCCATAACATCGATATTCTCCACTCAAATGATGTGATAATAGAACATAATAATATTATAGGAGCCATAGAAAATGGAATAAATATAGACTCACTAATGGAAGAAGAAGTAGGTTGTGAGGACGTTACTATTCAGTACAATAAGATATGCGACAATAAAGGTGATGGTATAAACTGGTATCGATCCTTTGGCTTGATATCGAACAACATGATAGGCTACAGCGGATCACTATCCGGAAATGAGAATGGGATATTCCTGCATGATTGTCGTAGCAACAACGAAGGTCCAACTACAATAAGTGATAATACGATACTCGGCAACTATGATGGTATCCAGTGTAGGGGCTCAGATCCAACAATAATTGGAAACTATATCGCCAACAACGTATACGGTATCTGGCTTGATATTGGTCAGGGCGATCCTTCTTATCCATTGATAGGCGGTTCTCCCACTAATAGGAATTATATAATAAGGAATTACAAAGACGGGATATGTATCGCTGATACTATATCAGATCCTGTTATCAATTACAATAACATATATGATAATGTAGGATATGGTGTCTACTGCAAATTCCCACTAGACGCTATAGATGCAGAGAACAACTTCTGGGGCGACATAAGTGGCCCAGGAAATCCAGCTACATTTGGTGTAGGTCCAGGTTCCGGCGATGAAATATCAAACAATTTTACGTATTCGCCATGGCTCGTATCGATAATACCGTAAATAAACATCCCCCCTTTATTTTTTGATTTTGTTTAAATATTCTAGTTACCTTTTTTTGCCTACTGCAGATAGTAGAACTGTTTCTTTACTCAAATTTTTAATATTCTTCCTATAATTTTTTCATTAATTATAAGAATTCCTAAAGACTTATGAATTGCAGGTAACTTACCCGACAAACTACCTGGATTGAAGTATAGAATATTATTTGTAACTTTGTTTTTTATCATATGAGAATGACCGTATACGATCACATCGACATATCCAAATTTCTTCTTTACCCTTTTCTCCAATCCGAATGGAGAACCTCCTTCTGATGGGTGGGTAACACCTATCTTGTATTTACCTACTTCAATAACTTCAATGCTTGGCAACTCTCTTCTGACCTCAAACGGGTCCATGTTTCCATAGACTCCTTTAAAGTTGCCAAGATTTCTCAAGTCATCCAGTAACCTCTTGCCAGTATAATCTCCAGCATGGATTATCAGATCCATACCACTCAAGACTTCGACAGCTTTCTTAGGAAGATCATCTAAACAATGAGCATGAGAATCAGATAATACACCTATCTTCATTTCCATCAAGAATTTCTATTTAATTAGTTCCGAAGATTTAACTTTTGTTTGAACAAAAAGTTAAACAAAAAAGAAAAGTATTAATGAAAAAAAGTTATTTTTATTCACTAGATAAAAGTTCTTTTAATGAATATCTGGGTAATTCCGTAATCCTTTCTCTTTCTTCAACTTTTATTTCTCTTTGAAATCAAGTGCTATCGAATTAATACAGAAACGAAGACCCGTAGGTTCAGGACCATCTTCAAATACGTGGCCGAGATGACCTCCACACCGGCTACAGAGTACTTCAGTCCTCTGCATCCCTAAACTCTTATCAGGTTTTATTTCAATACTGTCTTCCGAAGTTGGAGCCCAAAAACTGGGCCAACCAGACCTTGAATCATATTTTGTATCTGAGAGGAATAAATCATTACCACAACCAGCACAATTGTAAACACCCTTCTTTTTGTTGTCGAGATATTTTCCAGTAAATGCTGGCTCAGTCCCCTTTTCTCTTAGGACATGGTACTCTTCAGTAGCAAGGTTTTTTTTCCACTCTTTTTCTGATCTGTCTATCTTATTTTTATTTCTCATAACTCTATGCACCTTCTTAACAGATACCTTGATTCTTCAAACCACATTTTTCCAGATATTGTTGGTGGTAATCTTCGGCCATATAAAATACTGAAGCAGGCTTTATTTCGGTTACGATCTTATTTTTATATTTTCGAGATTTTTCTTGTTTTTTCTTTGATTCCTCAGCTTGAACTTTTTGCTCTTCAGTATGATAGAAAATCACCGATCTATATTGAGAGCCCACATCTGGACCTTGTCTGTTCAAGGTTGTAGGATCATGAATCTCCCAAAACACTTCTAAAAGCTCTTCATAAGAAACTAAAGAAGGATCATACTCCAATTGAACTACTTCTGCATGTCCCGTTCTATCAGTACACACTTCTTTATATGTCGGATCCTTCGTCATTCCACCCATAAATCCTACAGCAGTAGATAAAACACCTTTGACTTTGCGAAATGTATCTTCAACACTCCAAAAACAACCTGCTCCAAATGAAGCTTTAACTTTCACCATTTTATATACCACAACAATAATAGCATAACACTGTTATAAAAATATATTCATACAAGTATCTTATCATAATAATTATTATAAAGATTGGTGTCAACAAATTATCAACTTAATTTGGTAAATCTAGATAGATCTATGGCAAATAGAGTTTGTATGGTAACGGGAGCTACTTCAGGCTTGGGCAAGGTTACAGCCAAAGCACTCGCTGCAAAAGGCGCAACTGTGATTGTTTTAGGCCGAAATTCGGAAAAGGCCGTTACCACTGTTAGAAAAATTATAGATCAGACAGGCAACTCAAATGTTGAGTTTATCCTTGCTGACCTATCAATTCAAAGTGATATATACAATCTTGCCGAGCAATTTATGAGCCAATATCAAAAACTTGATGTATTGGTGAACAATGCTGGAGCGTTTTACTATAAGCGTCAGGAAACAGTAGATGGTATAGAGATGACTTTTGCCGTTAACTATCTGAGCCACTTTTTGTTGACTAATTTATTAATTGATACCTTGAAAGCAAGCGCTCCTTCTCGTATCATCAATGTCTCGTCTGGCATACATAAAAGGGCGAATATCAATTTTGAAGATTTACAGAGTAGACAAAAGTATTCAGGGGCAGGGGCATATGGTCAGGCCAAGCTCGCCCAAATTCTGTTCACTTATGAGCTAGCGCGACGTCTTGAAGCGACAAGTGTAACAGTGAACGCGGTAAACCCTGGATTAGTTGCGACTAAGTTTGGTTTGGATGGTAGCAGGGTCATGGGTTCTATGAAGCGACTGATTAATGTATTTAGTCAAAGTCCAAAGAAGGGTGCAGAGACGATAATCTTTCTAGCAACATCACCTGAAGTAGAAAATGTTTCAGGGAGGTATTTTGAGAAAAAAAGAGCGGTCAAATCATCCAAAGCCTCCTACAACGAAACAACCGCTCTAAGACTTTGGCAGATCAGCCTTGATTTGATCAGGGCATCTACTTGATTGTAGACCGAATTTGGTATATGCGAATCGGTAAGGTTAAATAAGTTAATTTCTCGTTAAGAGCCCTCTGATGAAATTGATAATTCGAATTGAAAGGTGTAGATTATGAGTTTTTGTCCGCTCCATAACAAAGTTTCACCAAATCGTTGGTGTATAGCTCACGGTGAATTTCATAGAGTCTGCTGCTGGACAAGTAAGTGTAAATCCATATTTGAAGAACATCATCCACTCTGTCCAGAGTGTGGAAAAGAGATGGAAAGAGTTGGTGATTGTTTATACCAACCGCATCCTGATCTGATCAAACCGAAACCAGATTTAATAAAAATCACAAAATCATTTTATGCCTGCTGGGATTGTCGAATAACTAAAGCAGTAGTATGGAAATAATCGGTTGAATAAATTTAGTAATACAAGTTAGTAATACATTCACTGATTAATGCTTCTAGATACACTCATAAAAAAACACAGTCAATATACCATTCGCTCAGAAGTAAAGACATTTTTCTTTACTAAAATACTCTTTATTTAGGCCCCTCGTACTAATTAAGGAAGTTAAATGCTGAAAAAAACTAAAATTATCTGCTCAATTGGTCCAGCCAGCCTTCAAACGGGAATACTGCAAAAAATGTATCAAGAAGGGATGAATGGTGTCAGGATAAATGCTGCCTACGGGACTCTTAGTCAATACAAGCTAATTATAGATAATATTCGAAAAACGGCTGATATTCCAATAATAATCGATATTAAGGGGCCTGAAATCAGGCTTCGAGCAAAGCAAAAGAAAATCACAAAAAAAGGAGATATTCTAAAGATAGGTTTTAAAAATGAGGAAATCAACTTCAACCATGATTTCTATGATGGTATGAGTATAGATGATGAAGTCTATATCGACAATGGCAAGATAAAGACTCAGGTTATTGAGAAGAAAGATGGAATATTAAGTCTGTTAGTAATGAACAACGGAGAAATTGATGATGGTAAAGGGGTAAATATCCCCAACAAAAAATTTTCAATTCCAACTCTTTCTATGAGGGACCTAGAGATCATTGAATTTGCAAAAGAAAATAATCTTGAGTTTATTGCTCTTTCTTTTACAAGGAATGTTCAAGATATACAAAATCTAAAATCTAAAGCTAAAGGCGAGATTATTGCTAAGATTGAAAATGCTGAAGGCTTAAAAAATTTCAAAGAGATTTTAGATGCAGTAGAATATATAATGATAGCAAGGGGCGATCTAGGTGTTGAAATTAAACCTGAAAACGTTCCTTTAGCTCAGAAATCTATAATCAGACTATGTAATCAAAAAGGCAAAACTGTTGTGACAGCTACAGAAATGCTCGAATCAATGATTTATCAGCCAAACCCAACTAGAGCTGAAGTTAGTGATGTAGCCAATGCAATATTAGACGGAACAGATGTGATGATGCTTTCAGGGGAGACATCAATAGGTCAGTATCCAGTAGAAGCTGTTTCGATGATGAGTAGAATTGCAAAGGAGACTGAAAAAGCAGTAGAAAGCAATGTTAAAAATGGTAAGTTCATCAGTATTTCGGATACAATAAGTAAATCAATTAAGAGTGTATGTCAAAGCATGTTAATTGACAAAATCGTGACCTTGACCAGATCAGGTTACACAGCGAAGATGATATCAAGATTTAAAATTCTACAACCGATAATTGCGGTTACACCAGAGAAAAAAGTCAAGAACCATCTTGAGTTGGTTTTTGGCGTATATCCTATAAATATAGATTATAGCAATGAGAAAGATCGAATAATGTTCTTAGCGAACCAACTTCGCACCATCGGTCTCATTAATGATGAAGATAATGTTCTTTTTACTGCTGCTGTTCGAACACGTACAAAACACGCGAGTAACCTAATTGAGATACATAATATTAAAGAGCTTATGGATTTCGCTAGCTAGCTCTTTACTGTGCACTCTTTAATTATGGATTAGCTAGTGTTTTGATAATTTCTGTTTGGTATCTAACTAGAGAGGAGTTAGAGGTAAGCAGTATATAGCCCACTGCATATTTTCCCGTATAAATAATTAATTACCCCGCCTTAATTAATTATAAAATGATGGAACGTAATGTTACGTCACTCCCCACATTAGGAGTCGACCTCGGAGGCACAAAAGTTAAAACAGCTTTAGTAGATGTTAATGGTCAGATTTTATCAGCTCATAAATATCCAACACATCCGGAGAAGGGCTCGGATAAGATTATCACAGACATCCTAACAAGTATAGATGAATGCCTTGACAAAGCTAGACAAGAAGCCAAGGTTTTGGGGATTGGCATCGCCGGACAAGTTGATTTTAAAGGAGTTGTGCACTACGCACCTAATCTGAAATGGCGAAATGTACCCTTAAAAGAGAAGTTAGAAGAGAAATTAGGTTTGCCAGTAATTGTAGTCAATGATGTGCGCGCTGCGACTTGGGGTGAATGGCGTTACGGCTCGGGAAAAGGTGTGGATGACCTAATCGTTCTCTTTGTTGGAACTGGCATAGGTGGTGGCGTAATAAGTGGCGGGAAGATATTAGTGGGTTGTAGTAATACTGGTGGAGAACTGGGACATATCACTATCGTTTACGGTGGTCGTAGTTGCCGCTGTCCCAATATGGGTTGTTTAGAAGCTTATGCTGGTGGTTGGGCGATAGCTGAACGAGCACAAGAAGCTGTTCGGTCTGATCCTGAAGCGTGGCAGTACTTGACTTCCTTAGCAGGCAGTATTGAAAATATCACAGCAGCTACCGTTGGCCATGCCTACCGAGAAGGGGACCAGAAAGCTCATCAGTTAGTGAAAGAAACCGGACAATACCTTGCTGCAGGTGCAGTGAGTATTGTAAACGCATTTAATCCCTGCCTCTTTGTTTTAGGAGGCGGTGTCATCGAAGGTTTACCAGATCTGATCCAAATAGTGGAAAATTTTACTCGAAAAAAAGCACTTGAATCAGCCCTTAAAAACCTAAAATTTGTAAAAGCTGCACTAGGTGATGATGCTGGCGTTATAGGGGCAGCTGCCTTGGCCCAAAATAAGATATACGGTCTCCATAAATTATCTGAATGGTAAAAGAATTACATGTTTATTTATAACATTTTCATAAAACTATATGATAATCAAGGAGGCTATATTGATGAAGAGTTTAGATGAACTCTGTATTAACGCCTTACGTTTCCTAGCCCTTGATGCTATTGAACAAGCCGGATCGGGCCATCCTGGTATACCTCTAGGCGCAGCACCAATGGCGTATGTCCTATGGGACAGGTTCCTTCGTCATAACCCCCGTAACCCCTTTTGGATCAACCGTGACCGCTTTATCCTCTCGGCGGGACATGGCTCGGCTTTACTCTATGCTCTTCTACACCTCTACGGATACGATCTACCTTTAGATGAATTGAAACGCTTTCGTCAATGGGGGAGTAAGACCCCTGGTCATCCAGAGTACGGTCTTACTACAGGGGTAGAGACAACAACTGGCCCTTTAGGTCAAGGCTTTGCCATGGGTGTGGGAATGGCGATGGCTGAAAGATTTCTTGCTAACTGCTTCAACCTACCGAATTTTCCAATAGTAGACAATTACACATATTCCATAATCTCTGATGGTGACCTTATGGAAGGTATCAGCTCTGAAGCTGCCTATCTGGCTGGTACATTACATTTAAACAAACTTATCTATCTTTATGATGATAACCACATTTCAATCGAAGGAGAAACGGACATAACATTCACAGAGAATGTACTTCAACGTTTTGAAACATATGGCTGGTTTGTTCTTCAAGTAGCTGACGGCAATAATCTATTGGAGATAGATAAAGTTATTCGAAGGGCTAAGGACGAAAAGAAGAAGCCCACCCTTATCATAGTTCGAACTCAGATCGGTTATGGAAGTCCAAAACAGAATACTGCAGTCGCCCATGGTGAACCATTGGGTCAAAAGGCTCTACTGGAAACTAAAAGAGCTTTAGACTGGCCCACAGAACCGACTTTCTACATTCCTGAGGAAACATTAAATCATTTCCATCTAGCCATCGCAAAAGGAGACAACCTAGAAATCGAATGGAACAACCTTCTAGATGACTATCGACATGAGGCGCCAGATCTAGCTTCCCAATTCGAGCAGGTAATAAAAGGCGAACTACCTGTCAACTGGAAAAGTTTCATTCCTTCTTTCAAACCCAAAGAAGGGCCGATGGCAACCCGCAACGCCTCAGGCAAGGTGATGAACGTGCTGAGTGAGAAACTTCATTCTTTAGGTGGAGCACCACACCACTTCTTAATAGGAGGTTCAGCAGACCTTGATCCTTCGACAAAGACAATTCTTACGGGTTATGGGGACTTCGGTTTCAGCAAAGACTGTGCACACAATATCCACTTTGGAGTTCGAGAACACGCCATGGGGGCCATCGCTAACGGTATGGCCCTATACAGCAATTATATCCCCTATACTGCAACCTTCTTGGTCTTTTCCGATTATATGCGTCCAGCCATAAGACTAGCAGCATTAATGCAGACCCATGTAATCTTCATATTCACCCACGATAGCATCGGTCTGGGAGAAGATGGTCCAACCCATCAGCCTGTGGAACATTTGATGAGTCTCCGGGCCATTCCAGGATTGACAGTGATCCGCCCTGCTGACGCCAATGAGACTGCAGTGGCTTGGGAAGTTGCAGTCGAGCGAAAAGGCCCAGTCTCCCTTATATTATCACATCAGGATTTATCAGTTCTGGACCCAGAGCATTATCCTATTAAGGAGGGTGTTCCTCGTGGCGCTTACATACTCGCTGAATCGGACTCTGGAAATCCAGATATCACTCTCATCGCAACAGGATCGGAAGTGCACTTGGCCCTAGACTCCAGCGTGGAGTTAAAGAAAAAGGGATTAAATGTACAAGTTGTCTCTATGCCGTCATGGGAGCTTTTTGAAGAGCAACCTATAGAATACAAAAAACACGTGCTTCAACCTGATGTGCCCAAACTTGCTTTAGAAGCAGGCGTCACAATAGGTTGGCCCAATTATGTTGGGGAGATGGGAGTGGTGATTGGTTTAGATCGATTTGGAGCATCTGCTCCTAGTGACATTGTTTACGATAAGTTGGGTTTTAATGTAGATAATGTAGTGAAACATGCTCTAGAATTGGTAAGGAGGTAAAAATTATTTTTACATAAGGTGGAAATATGAATCCATTAAGAGATTTAGAGAAATACGGTCAATCTATTTGTCTTAAACTTGGGAGATATCAGACTCTAGTAGACAAGCGTTTGGAGTACTGGAAAGAAATCGACTTTTTGAAAAGATTTTGGGCAAAAGACGCCACTTTATGGTTCCCAAAAACCGTCCCTGAAATAACCAACCGATTAGGTTGGTTGGTACTTCCTGAAATAATGAACGAACAACTCGAAGATTTTATATCTTTCGCGGAAAAAGTGAAATCAGAAGGTATACGCCATGTAATCCTACTTGGAATGGGTGGATCAAGCCTAGCTTCAGAAGTATTCCAGACTATCTTCGGAAATGCAAAGGGGTATCCTGAACTTATAGTTCTAGATAGTACTCATCCATCAGCTATAAGAACAGTCGAAATGAAAATCGATTTACGACATACCCTCTTCATTGTATCTAGTAAATCAGGAACTACTATTGAAACTTTATCCCTCTTTCGATACTTCTGGAAGAAAGTCGGTCAAATAGAAAAAGATCGTGGTAGTCACTTCGTTGCCATCACCGATCTTGGGACACCTCTGATGAAAATGGCTCAGGAGAGAGGCTTCCGTAACATTTTCCAAGCTCCATCAGATATAGGTGGAAGATATTCAGCTCTAACCGCCTTTGGAATACTGCCTGCCTCGCTTATCGGGATGGATGTTCAAAAGTTCCTTGATCGATCTTGGATCATGTCCGAAAATTGTTCATTAAGCATCTCCCTAAATGAAACTACAAGCTTAGTCTTAGCTGCAGCGCTGGGTGAACTAACCAAAATGGGTCGTGATAAGGTAACCTTCCTTACTTCACCATCGATAAGTAGTTTCTCTCTTTGGCTAGAGCAACTTATTGCTGAGAGCCTAGGTAAGGATGGTAAAGGTACGATCCCGATAGTTAATGAACCAATAACTTCGTCTAAGAATTATGCTGCAGATCGTTTTTTCATCTATTTTTATATTGAGAAGGATGATAATATTGAACTCGAAGAACTAGTAAAAGAGTTGGAAGTCAAAGGCCATCCAATAGTGTGCATCAAGCTAACTGATAAAATTAATCTGAGCCAAGAAATCTTTTCTTGGGAGATAACTGTGGCAGCAGTTGGTTCAGTGATAGGTGTACACCCTTTTAACCAGCCAGACGTGCAGATGGCTAAAGACTTTGCTAAGAATATGATGGCTAAAGTGGAAAAGGGAATATTAAACAAAAAAGATGTGGAAACGATATCGGTTGAAGACTCTAAAGCGTTAACCAAAGCTCTAAAGTGTTGGTTTGGCGAAGCTAAGGAAGGAGACTATATAGCGATACAAGCTTTCTTACCTCCCACTCCTGAGACGACAGAAGCCCTACAGAAGATTCGTCTTGTACTTTTAAACAATCTTCAATTGGCAACAACATCGGGTTACGGTCCCCGTTTCTTACATTCAACTGGACAATTGCATAAGGGCGGTCCCAATACAGGTCTATTTATCCAATTGATCGACGAACCAGGAGAAGATTTAGAAGTGCCTGAGACCAATTATACCTTTAATAACTTAATCCAAGTTCAAGCCTTAGGGGATTACCAAGCTTTAAAACAACTTGGCCGTAGAGTCTTGCGAATTAACTTAAAAAGAGATGTATCTGGTAGCCTCTCAAAACTGTTTGAGTTGATTTCTGATAACATCCAAAAATAGAAGAATAATATAATGGAATCGGTTATGATTGGACTGGTACGAATAGGGTTGACTAAACTAAACTAAACTAAACTTTACAGGTTTTTGGTTTATCAAACTTAAGAGATTCATTTATCAATAACTGGCGCATAAAAACACCTTTTGGGAGAAGTAATTTTTCCCTTCTTTTTCAGACTTGCTATAATCTTGGAGACTTCTTCCTTGTCGAGATCGACCATCTTTACAACATCTCCAGGTCTCACCGGTTTTCCCGCTTTTTCCATAGCTTCAAGTACAATTTGTTCTTTTTCTCCCAAATTATCCACCTTTAATTTAATTTAAATTATACTACTATTTTTAGTGAGATTGTTATAAGATTTACCTCTCAATTTAATAAGTTGCAAAATTCAAGTCAAAAATCTTTTTAAATCTAGATGCTTCTTTAGAGATATTAACAGGTTCTCCAATCTGAGATGAACCCCAAAATATTTTTGCCATTTTCTCGACTAATTCAGCCATCTTTATCGCATGTTCCACAGTTCTCCCACAGACCAAAACTCCGTGATTAGCTAATAGGACAGCATTCGTTGTACTTAAAGCCATCAGTGGCTTTTCTCCCATCTCATCGGTATGCGCTCGTCCGAATTCTGAGACATTAACTTCACCACCCAAAAAAACAACCATCTCCTCCAATAAGATAGGAATCTTTATTCTAGCTACAGAAAGCATTGTTGCATAAGGTGAATGTGTATGAATAACACATTGTGCTTTTGGACGAGCTTTATAAATAGCTACATGTAGTCTGTATTCTGAGGAGGCACGTTTGCCTTTACTTAATTGTGTACCATCAAATTTTAAATGAACAACATCTTCTTTTTTCATCGTCTCATATAGGTTAAAAGTTGGAGTAATGAGTAACTCTTGCTTTTTTGGTATACGAACACTAACATTCCCTTCACCAACATCTACAAGACCTTTAGAAAAAATGGCCTTTGCACCATTTACCAACTCCATTCTAAGATTGTCGAGACTAGGTTTCATAGGGTTAACAAATCCAATTAATTATATCATTATTAAAAATATGACGTGATTCATAAAACCTAAAAAATTCAAGATGAATATTTATATGGAATTATCTTAAGTTAAGATGACGAAAATGTCGGGCATTCTCATGGTAAGAGACGTTATGACGAAGAATGTTAAAACTGTAGGTATATACGAGAATGTAAGAGAAGCTGTTCAAAAGATGAACAAGTTTAACATTGGTTCAGTCGTAGTTGTGGATACTGAAAGAAGAAGACCAATTGGAATAGTAACAGAAAGAGACATATTAAGGATGGTGGAGCTTCACTCGGAGCCAAAATTATTTGAAATCAAAAAAATTATGTCTACTCCGTTGGTGACAATAAACCCTAATACTGACATTGAAGATGCAGCAAAATTGATGACGAAAAAACGAATTAAAAGATTGCCTGTTATAGAAAATGATAGGCTCGTAGGAATAATTACCTCCTCAGACATTATGAAAGCGAGTCCAAAACTTGTAAGTGTTTTTATGGACCTCTTAAGGGAAATTTCATAACTATCTATCATTCACTTTCAATATCGGTGACTTTTAGTAATTCTTCTTTTAAATAGAGTCTAGAAGAAAGTGCTTTTTCGATTGCTTTTTGAATATATATGCTCGGAATTTTTACGTCATTGAAAGTAATTTTCTTTTTCCCTCCATGAACAATAGCACTTCTTAAATCATAGAAGTTGCTTATCGTTTTTTCAATCTCATAAATTTCAGTTTCGTCATTTGCTATAAAGTTAGAGAATCTTCTTTTAAGATTATATTTATGAGATTTGCCAGTACTGAAAAGAGCTTCAGCTGCAATTACCAAGTTGAGAACAACCTCATCAAAGTGACGTCTATTATAAGCCTGTAATGCAAAAAAATGATAACGGAGAGCTAGACCGAGATATTCACCCATGATTTTTTCAGTATCCTTTTCAAATTCAAGAAAACGCTCTTTGGTTAAAAGAATTATTTTGCTCAGCTCACATTGAAGATCTTCCTTTAAAATGTTAACTTTCTTAAATTTTCTGAATGAGACTTTCTTTTTTCCAAGATCATTTATCGTCGATATTTCAAATGCTATGCCTTTATAATGAGTTACAACTATATTATGTGTTAGAGCATGTATCAAAAGAAAGAAATCAATGTATATGGTTGCATCAAGAAAAAAGTATGATTTATCCTCCGAACCAACGTAGGCAATAGCAAAAGAATCCGATTCTCTAGGAATACTAAACTCAATAGGACCCAAAACATTTTCAATAATCAGTCTTTCAGAAACTTGCAGCTTACTTATTAAGGGTGGTAACAACTTTCCTCTTAATAAAAATTCAACTTGATTTACCATTGTGTCTCAAAGAGCATATACAATAATTTGAGTTTTTATAAAATATATTATATATAATGATCTTCCATGTTATAACTTAGAACTCTGGGTGAACGAAGGAATTTCATATAAGCATGCTAAAACAGCATAAAAAATATTAAAGTTAACCAAGCAAAGTTTTGTATAAAATGGTTTGAAAATAGGTTATCCGTGTATAAATCGTTCTATTGGATGTAAAAGCAGTAGGACATTTCGCTTAAAGTCTTACTCCGAAGAGCGCTTAATAGAGACCATTAAGAATAATTTGGATTGTCTAGTTAAAATATTCAAATTTAATATAAAACACAATGTTTTATTTTTTAGAATAACTTCAGATTTAATCCCCTTTGCATCCCATCCTATCTGCAATTTTAACTGGCCAAATCATTTTAGAAGAAAATTTAAAGAAATCGGTCGTTTGATCAAAACACATGATATAAGAATATCTATGCATCCTGATCAATTCGTTCTCATTAATTCAATAGATGATGAAGTCTTCAAAAATAGTTTAAGAGAACTTATTTATCACGCACAGGTTTTAGATTTAATGGAACTAGACGCTTCTGCTAAAATACAGATACATATCGGTGGAGTCTATGGAGATAAGGAAAAGAGCATAAAGAGGTTTATCGAAAGGTTCTGGAAGCTTGATGAATTTATTAAAAAACGACTTGTGATTGAAAACGATGATAGGTTTTACAATCTAAAAGATTGTCTTCAGATAAATTCCCAGACAGGAGTACCAATATTATTTGACAATTTTCATCATGAGTTAAATAATTCTGGGGAAACGATAAGTGAGGCCTTTAAGCTATTTACAACAACTTGGAAAGAAAAAGATGGTATACCGATGGTTGATTATAGTTCTCAACAAAAAGGTAAACAGAAAGGTAAACATGTTGATTCATTGAATCTGGAGCATTTTAAAAACTTTTTAGAAAAAACAAAATCTTTTGATTTTGATATAATGTTAGAGATCAAAGATAAGGAGAAAAGTGCACTTAAAGCCATACAAGTTGCTTTAGAAGAAGATCGTCTCAATACATATCGACACTAGTATCGAAGATTTCAGACTATTCGTTCAATAATTCAATAATTGCAGAATTTGTACTTTAGTTTATCATTTATCATTCTGCCCACTTTCTCTTATCCCCTTCAAGAAGCCCTCTTCCTAGATGCACATCGTCTATATGTTTACTTAAGGTTTCAGAGTCAGGAAATTTCGAATCACACCAAGGACATCTTATCTCTTCTTCTACCAATTTTTT
>JAKLZG010000006.1 GCA_024256165.1 Candidatus Methylarchaceae archaeon HK02M2 | reverse complement strand
TCGGTGAAGGCCCAGGAACGGGTGACGAAATATCTGAAGGATTCTACGATGATGCCACTAACACAAGCTATTACAGTCCATGGGAAGTAGCTCCGATACCGTAACGTAAGATAAACAAGATAAACATTACCCCCCTTTATTTTTTTTTAAAAAAAATAACATATTGCTAAGTTTTTAGTTGGATCATAGATAGTATTTGGATTTATAAAGTTTAGCTTTGATAAGAAAATTAGAGAAAAAAGATACTATAGATATCAAATTTTAGATGATAAAGATAATAAAAATTTAATCAAGGAGGGTGTTTAATGAACCTTGGAAAATCACAATAGTTGATTTTTGGATTGGGGTCTTATATTCGGATTCGTCTTTTAGGTATTTTGTGATAAACTTCCATCACTTATATTTGTATTATTGTTTTTCCCTAGTGTATATCTACATATCACTAACAATCAATTGGCGCATGTTATGAAGATGTCATGGTAAAGTAAATATTGAAGGCGATTAGTGATAAGATAATATCAATAAAGAAATATTTTTTATTATTAGATTTACTAAAGGATCGGAAATAAAAACTGATTTTATATATAAAATAAATAACATAAAAATCTGACAAGCACCTTAAGTATGTAACTATGTTTCGTACTGTTTTATTAGTATCCTTCATTTAACCTTTTTTTAAGGTGAAATAAATGCTAACTGAAACCACGGCTAAGTTTCAACGTGAATTGAAAAGTCTTCATGGACTAGCAATAATGAATATAGTCTTCGGAGGACTAGCAATGTCCCTCGCAATAAGTATCGGAGTCCAGAATATATTTACACTGATTCAAGCTAAGAACTTGCTACTACCTGAGGTAACTCTGGTGATACTTGGATTCCTAGCATCTGCAATCTCCCTGGGATGGATTATATCAAGTGCCGAGACATTAGATGGTGCCACTGATATAAAAGATGATTATGAGAAGAAGAAAGCAAGTTTAGATGATGAAGGCCTCACAGGTCTAATAGTTAAAATGATAGCCAACTACCGGGAGAACAAAACTACAATTAAGAGAATGATGCTAATCAGCAGAATTGCTGGGGTCTGCTTCCTGATAAGTGGCACATTCAACCTTGCAACAGCAGTGAATTACATGATAATCGGAGCGCCATTATGGGACATATTCATTCCAGCACTAGGGACAGTGATCAACTTCGTAATAGCTGCTGCAAGCTTCACCATCCCCCATTTTTTTAGCAAATACTCTGCGACTTGGGATTTACGGCTGGAAGAAACCGCCAAAGCTGAGAAGGAACTCAGAAGACAGCTAGAAGAGGAAGACGAAGAGTGAAACATAAGAGGACTCTTTACGAAATCTACTGGGAAATCCTGACTTTTTGTAAGAAACCTAAATCGTTCACTAGCATAATCAACCGATGCAACCTCAACTCGAAAATTGGACAAAGACATATTAAGTTTTTAAAAAAGAGACATTTCCTCATAGAAGTAGAAAACGAAGGAATGACTTTACTCAAATCCACTGAACAAGCAAGTCAATATATAGATCTCTTCACAAAAACGTATCTGGAACTATTCGATAAGAGTCCAGAATTCAGATTATGAACAAAATTATTTTATTATATCTTCGTGTAGTCATGCACGAAATATATTATCGGCGTTAACTGATAAAAAAGTTTATTTGAATATTCTTAATCATTGCATATGGAATGACACAAAAAATCAAGACGATAATTATAGCAACACTACTATTACTACCAGGTCTTCTCGTAATTCCAGTTCAGATAACCTATGCAGAGCCATCGATGACATTAGACGAAGCATTGGGCGGAGGCGGTGTAGGAGGTACTTTCGTTCTCGATCCAGACATGCTCTATACAGGAGGGGCCACAATTACAGCTGATACTACCATCAACGGAAGGGAAGCATCTATCGACCTCCAATTTGAGTCTATAGAAGTAGATGGCTGTGATTTGATGATATTCAACTGCATTATACTAAATGGTGATGAAGGTCTGTACTTTCATAACGATGCAACTGGGATGATCAAGCAGAACAAGATAGTGAACAACGATGAGGGAATCAATATCGAAGACTGCAATATCGGCATCGAGATATTCAACAACATCATCACTCGTAACTATTACGGAATAGAGATCTATGATTCAACGAACATCGTTATATCAGGAAACACCATATCGAACAATGATGGTGAGTCCATAGAAATCGACAACTATAATCTGTACTATGTTGAAGGTGAGGCAACTCCCTATGAAGCTAACATAGATATTAAGCACAATAAGATAGCGGCGAACAATTATGGAATGGAAGCAGACTATGTGGATGGCTTAAACATCTTCAACAACATGATATATAGCACTGATAGTGACAGCATATACTTAAGCAGATGTCCAACAGTGACTATAGAAAATAACAAGCTGTTAGGTAATGATTATGGAATCTATTGCTCAGGAGATTACTATGGAGGTGGTAGTGAACTCAGTCCATCCGATGTCAGCCTTACAATGAAGCATAATCTGATATCAGGCGGATATGATGGAATTGTGGTTTACGAAATGTACAATGTAGATATAACCAAAAACGTAATTAAAGGAATAGATGGTGAAGGAATCAGAGTTGATCGATGTGAGCCACTATCGATCACCTACAATACTATCTCGGGGACTGACTATGCCTTAGAAATAGAAGAAAGCGATAATGCATGCATTACACATAATATAATCTCAGAGAATGCTGACATAGGCTTGAAAATATATCTAAGCGACGATGTATATATTGCACGCAATACCATATCGTTCAATATATGGCAGAATATTGACATAGAGGACTCAAATAATGCAATAATTGAGTACAATGAGATAATGGGTTCTTATGATCGGTCTATAGATGTAGACGACTGTAATAGTCTAACCATACAGTACAACACGATAACGGACAGCTATTATTCTCTAATCTATTGGGATCAATCCTCAGGATCTATAATAGGAAATAAGATCGGTAGTTCAAACTCAGGTTCATATTATGCTGGTATAGAACTTACTTACTGCGATAGTACAGTTGTAGGTCTTACAACTATAGTCGGGAATACGATACAGAATACTCAATATGGAATTGAACTATACGAATCAGATCCAGAAATCATGAGTAACGACATCCTAAACAACAATTATGGTATATACTGTAGTGGGGATTCAGACCCAGTAATAGGAGATGAAGATAATCCTAACAACATAATTGATAATTATATTGACGGAATCTACATATCTGATGAACCTTCAGACCCGATTATCAACTACAACAACATATACGGAAATGTAGGATATGGAGTAAACAATTATGGTTGGTCATCCGGCGACCCATCAGATGATGCGCAGTATAACTGGTGGGGTGATAAGGATGGTCCATCAACTACACTTGGAGACGGGGATGGAGAAGAGGTCACTGAAGGAATAGATTTCGATCCTTGGCTAAATAAACCGGCATAAACTATAAACTAGTATAAACAAAAAACCCCTCCCTTTTTTTTAACTGCTGAGTTAGTGATCCTATGATCGTAAAAGAAATTGATTTTGAGAATACCATAATGGAAAAAACTCCGTATGAAGGTATCTATGTTTCAAGCCTTGACGAAGAAAATCCTTCAATCCCAAAGGTTACTGCACACATTGTTAGAATAAATCCAAAATGTACGATTGACCTTCATTTTCACGAAAGGGAAGAGGATTGGACAGAATTTATCATATTTCCCTTTGGCGGTAATTTTGAACTTCTTATGGGAATAAACAATTCAAGGTCATTTTCTGGAAAAAAAGCTGTCTACGCAAGGGTAAATTCAAAGGATATTTACGGTATCATAAACAGAGATTCTGATAAGCCATTATTTTTACTCTCAATAATGAAACCTGGTTTTTTGGGATATAAAGAAATAAAGAGTTTATAAATAAAAATTTAAGGAATAAGTTACATGTCCGATCATGAAGAAACCATCATAAGGATGAAGGAAATCTTCACTAAGCCCTATCTTTATGATCTCTATTCACATACTCAAAAGAAACAAGCAGAATTTTTAATATATTTGATAAAACGGTATGTTAACTTCTTCAATATTAAACCCAAATTGATATTAGATGTTGGTTGCGGAACGGGGTCTCTTACCAAATGTATTTGGAGAGATCACTTCCCAGAAGCAAAGATTGTTGGAGTCGATATTTCAGAAAGTATGATCATTAAAGCTAGAGAAAATCTTTCGAAGAATCACAGGATAGAGTATTTATGTTCAAACATTGAAGATTTCAGATATTCCTGCAAGTTCGATCTTGTATATTCGAACGCAGCAATGCATTGGATCAAGAATCAAGAATCAGCTTACAATACAATTTATAATCTAATGAACCAAAAAGGGATATTATTAGTTCATCAGGGATACAAAGGATGTTATAGAGAACTTTATGAAGTTACCATAAAGGTGTTGAATGAATTGGGTTTATCACAAAGATTCCAAGACCTTTCTCATCCTTTGGTTTACCATACAAAAATTTCTATAAAAAATTTACTTGAGAAAACAGGCTTTAAGATAGTAAAAGCTCATGCCTTTGAATCCGGTGTAACAGAAACATTGATTGACGATTTTGCGGAATCAGTGCTACTGACTTATAGAAAAAAATTTGATGAAAAAGAGGATGCACTTTTTCTTAAAGAATTCAAAAAGAAAGCCAAGAAATTAACAAATATCGATACAAAGCGATTATATTTTGTGTCGATAAAAAATTCCCACCATACTTTAGGTTAATTGCTCGTTAGCCTGATTTTTATTTTAATGAAAAAATAAAGTAGGTGAAGATTTTATCATTGAATTTAACTATGAACAGTAATCTATATAATCGCTTGCTTCTTCTCCCAGTCTACCCGATTCTTTAAGCTCATCTTCATTAAGACTAGATTAAGAAAAAGGTTCATAGGCTGACTTTGCTTTCGATAAATCAGAAGTCTATGAATAATTTGTTATGTGTTAAAAGAAAAAGGGGGAGTGCCAGAGTATGACACATCTTTATTCTTTCTCAGAAAGTAGTATGGTAGCAGAGTTAGTAAATTCTTGATCATCTGCTGTGATTATGGCTTCATTAGTAAAGGAGTCTGGTCCGCTCCAGTCTTCATGTTTCATAGCGGTTTGGAATTTTATGTAGATCATCAGCGTATCGCCTGGGTCGAGTGAACCGTCTGTAGACTGAGTAAAGTCGATATCAATGTCAACTTCTCCAGCTTCATTATCTACATCACATGTAACCCAGTCTTCATAGGTGAGGATAGTTGCCAATTGAGTGCTGTCTTCTATTAATATTACCTCTACTCCTCCTCCAAGTTGTGCAGGATTCACATCGAAGAAGTCACCAAATACGTCAGATACTGAAACCATTTCAACTGATTGAACTGGTGTTATGGTAATTACTCCATACAGTTGGCCAGGATTCGTGCTCTTGACCCAACCGTTCTTGTGTACCACAACGTCGACTAGGTAGTTGCCGTCCTCATCTTGAAGTAGCAAATCGCCCAGCTCTGCAGATAGTTGAACATCATCTTCTGTGCCTAGAATGCCATCGGGACCTGCGTCGTAGGGTGTGAAGTTAACGTTAGTGTACCTGAAGTCCTTTTCTGTTTCAACATGTGCTTGCTGTATTGTTAAGGTTGAGGTTTCAATTTCAACTTCCCAAGTTTCTTCTACTACTACCTCTACGGTCATAGAACTACCGATCCATGATGGATCGATATTGAACTCTGTAGTTGTTGTACCCTGATCAGGATTACCTGCTCCTGGATAGTAATTATAGTTAGTGTAGTATCCCATATCATTTAATAGACCAAGGTAATTACCGTTGAAATAGACCTCATCCTGTTCTCCATCGGTTGGTATGGTTTCATCAGGACCGTCAACGTCATCAGCAACTATAGTCAGTGTTGCCGAATAAATTGGATCTGCGGAGCCATCATAAGTATGGGTCCATTCAATAGTACCACCCGTACTGACTACGTAGACATCGACGGTTTCAGTGTATGTTACTCCAGGATCAGCCACTACTAATGGTACTGTTGCAGCTATTAGGAACATTGAAATTGCGAAGACTGCCAAAGTTTTTCTATTTACTAAAACTTGTATGTTTCTCATTCTTATGTCATCCTTGTTCTAAATTTTATATATTTGAACTATTTATTATTTTTTAAAATACACATAAGTTATCAAATATTATATTTTTTATATAAATAACATACATGTAAGTTATCTATCTATTAATATGTTGATATGGAAGTTAATCAAAGGCTTCCTTCAGATTTTTAAAATATTCTTCTTGAATAATTAAATAATTCGAATAATAAACCAAGTTACTACGTCTGAACGTACATCGTGATAGTGGAGACTAAGAGAACGTTTCTAACCCAAAATTCTAGTTAAAGTATGAGTAACATATGGATATGTTATATTGCAAATGAGAATATATCATTTCTATACACATTTCAAACTTTTTATATTCGTTTCATTTGGACATCCTGTATGAGATCAATGAATAAGAAGTTATTCCTGATTCCGATACTCTTACTCCTAACCCTTTCATGTCTGTCTTTGTTTACATCAATATCTAATACACAAACAGTTGCTTTAATTGCTGATCAATCGAACATAATGGACAAAGCGATAGGATTAGTTCAAGATAAACCACAAGATAAACCTGGCAACCCATCAAACAAGCCTCCAAAAAAAGGCGAGATACAATATGAATTATTTATCGAGATAGATTATATGGAAGGTCACGAGCCTACAGAATCAGTCCTAGATTACATAACAGATTATTACAATGAACGAGGAATCCAGGTAACATTCATAATTGATGAAATAGTGACATTTGATGAATCTATAGATGAATCTGATTTTTGGGCTATCGAGGCACAGTTTAATGACATATTTTACTATGACGACAAAGCTAATGGTGATCCAGATGAAGGAGTATACACTTCAAAGGAGAAATGGATTCTCTATGGGACTTCAGTTGAAGGTGAGCCAGAAACAATGGGATACACATATGTTGCTCTTGGTATCTCGTATATTCCATTAACTGGTCAAATAATAGATGTGGATTGTTTGGCTGGAAACTATATCTACATAGCGGATGGTTCTACTGATAACTGGGCTAATGAACATGAAGTAGAAGGAGTTTCTGAAACTGAGGCTGAAGCTGTAGTGCTGATGCATGAAATGGGACACAGTATAGGTATCATGAAAGCTGGATGGAGTGGAAACTACTATACGGGCTTTACTGTATGGGAAATCTATGACCCCGATGCAACATCTGTAATGGCATTTTTGAATCCAGATAATTGTAATGCTTCAAGAGGAAAAAAACCTTATTGGCACTATAGTCGATCATACTGGAATCTCAGAAACGTGGAGTATTATAAAATCTAACTCCCCTACTTTTTCTTAAATCAAAATTACATTAACTTTTAGTATTCTATGCTATTCTTCTGATATATGCCTTTTAATGTACCTTTTAGCAGCTGGTCTCAAATCATCAATTTTTGAAAGTTCCCTTTCGCATTGCTCACTCAGTTCGGGCTCCAGCTTCCAATTCTTTTTATTGATTTCGAACTTTACTTTACATGAATCACTTTCTTCTTTTAATTCATCTTGCTCTTCTGATTGCTTCTCCTCGGATAGCATCTTCATCAAACCTGCAGTATCCTTTACATCGTCATTCTGTAAATCAATTCGATTTTTTACTTCTCCATTCTCTATTAGGATAGCTGAAGGTTTTTCGC
>JAKLZG010000005.1 GCA_024256165.1 Candidatus Methylarchaceae archaeon HK02M2 | reverse complement strand
TTTCTATGTACAGGTAGGTATCTCTAACCTCTATCTCTGATCCTTGTAGGTCTACCATAGCACCCTGACCGTATATCCTAGTATCACCTGTTATCGTGACGCCACCTGTGTACAGAGTATTGGGATTAAGCCAGAATTCACCGCCAGTACCACCACCTACTGCATCAGATAATGCTTCTTGAGGCTGTGCAATAGCTGGTAATGGTACTGCAAGAATCAAAGGCATTATTAGAAGTAATGTAATTGTAATACTTCCAATGATTCTTTTCATCTAATTTCACCATAGATTATCTAGGTTTATTTAAAAAGCTTATTGTATAGGAAATATTTAGTAAGCCAATCTTAAAGAGATCGAAAGAAAAAAGAATTAGAAATAAAAGTTATTGACTCTAAGCTACTAAAGAGAGAGATACTATACCATAGATCGAATCAAATATTACACTGAAGAGTCATCCAATAATTGTATAGGTCAATACTACCTTCCACTTTAGAGGTTGCTATTATGTTGTATATATCATATGGTTGTTTTCAGCTATCTTATTTTGATCATAAATTCTCTATTTCATCTTTAAATTTTTTAATGCTCCTTTTTACTACGTCCTTACTAATTTTGCCAAAAAGAGTTTCTAACTCGAATATTCTATGCGGTATCTTTAATTCATCGAATCTAAAACCTTCACGAGTTTTAAAATCATATTTTGATTTTAATATCTTTTCTCCAATTTTTAAAAGATCATCATAAACAAGGTCATATTCTAATACAAGATAGGCTTTTGATACTATCTCAGGAGTGTATACTTTTCTAGCAAAAAAACAGATTACTAAACTAGATAGAATCTGTCGCCATTTTTCCTCTGCAATTAAAGAATTCGCTATCTCTTGTGGAACAAGATTCTTTCCAGCTGCTTTAAATTTTTGATCAAAACTATAACCTGCACTATCCAGATGACTATGCCTCGCCCCTGTAATAAAACCCACATAAGCAATTGGTCCTGTATGATATCCAGGCATTTCATTACCGCCAAAGGCTAATGCAAATTCCGTTCCTCCATATTTTGATGAGGCTTGAATTACACCTTTTGCGAGAAATCTGAAAAAATCATTTGGCTGTTCTACGATTAATTTTATAGCTTTAATATAATTTTCATAATCGCCCCATTTTAGATTAAGACCAAAAGTTTCTTTTTCAGATAAATATCCTCTTTCTTTCATTTCGGTTGCCCATGCAAGAGCTACACCGGTACTTATAGCATCAAGACCTTGAATCTCTACTTCATCCATAAGCTTGAGCAAACCTCTACTAGAACCTACACCTAACATCGATCCTAGCGAATAAATAAGTTCATAATCATATGAGATCATATTGGTCTTGTAAAAGTAGGGTTCTGATTCATATGGCTCTCGCAATGCTGCTATGTGGATGCAGCTTACAGGGCAATGGGAACAGGCTACTCTCCTACCAAGATAATTAACAGCAAAAGCTTCACCTGAAATCTCATCAGCCAAATCGAAATGATTGTCTTTGAGATTTTTTGTTGGCAGTACTTTTCTTTCATTTAATGGATTGATGTTCATAGAAGTACCTAATTCATGGTATTTTTTCATCAACGGAGATTCTACTAATGATTTGAAGATTTCTTTGTAGGTTTGTCTGTATAACTTTTGATCCTTAAATTTAAAAGATCTTTTTCCTGAAATCACAATTGCCTTTACTTTCTTGCTACCTAAAACTGCACCTAAACCCATTCTACCAAAATGTCTGTAAGTTTCTGTGATCAAACATGCATAGGAAACTAATTGTTCTCCAGCCCTTCCAATTCGCATAATTGTACGAATCCCTGATCCTGGTTCTTGTTCCCTGATAATTCGTCCAACAGTGTAACTACTGCTCATTCCCCAAAGTACCGATGCATCCCGAAAATGTACATCGTCATCATGTATAGCTATGTAAACCGGAGTTTCACTTTTCCCTTTTATCACTAAAGCACCGTATCCGGCCATTCTCATAGCTATTGCACTTCGGCCTCCTCCATGGCTTTCTCCTAAATTGCCAGTTAAGGGTGATTTGAACATAGCAACCATTTTTGAAGCTATGGGGAATATGGCATTAAACTGTCCAACTGTAAAGATTGCAGGATTATCAGGACTGAACGGATCAATACCTTTCGGGCATTCTTTATGGAGAAGCTGTATGGCAACTCCAGCTCCGCCAAGATAACTCTTAAAAAGATCTTCGTCTTCTTCAACCCAAAATCTTCGTCTTGAAAGGTCAACGTATAATATTCTTTTGATGGTATCATTTTCAATCAAGTCATTCACCTCTGATAGATTCAAGTTTTATTACATCAAAAGGGCAAAAGTCTACACAATAACCGCAGTACACACATATTACTGGCTTATTCATATTTTTATCCCAGAATATGGCTCCTATATCACACTCTTTCAGACAGTTTTGGCACCCTATGCATTTGTTCATATGTAAAGTTACTCCGCCACCCTCTCTTCGTACAAGAGCGTTTGTGGGGCATACCCTTGCACAAGGAGGATCAGAACAAGCTCGACAGACAGTGACTACAAAACCTCTTTCAAATCCTCCCACAGATTTAATATGTATAGCTGATCTGGATAAACCAGCTTCTGCAAAACGTCTATTACATGCAAACATACAACACTGACAACCGACACATAAATCAACATCAATAACTGATAATCTTTTAGCCATATTCAACAAAAACTATGTTAAGATATCTAATAAGAATAACTCTTAGGAGACCATAAGAGTCTATTGAGATTTCGCAATTGCCTTCACAACAGCTCCTTATCGATACTACATCCTTTACTTCTGAGAATATCTTCCACGAAGTCGTAGATGTCCGACTTCTCTTTTTGTCTGATACTTGGCTCTACCATAGCGTATTTGCTTCGAAGGAAGTCAACGCCCTTCATGCGAATATCATTATATGTGCCTATCGAGTACTCCATCATATATTTTTAACAATTAAGAACCGATCGAATCGTAAACATTCACAATTGAGTGAATTCATCGACCTGAGGAGTACCCAAATAAGTCTTCGATTCAGCATATCTGTATGCTTTTAGTTCTTCTTTTTCGAAGCGCACGCGCTCCTGAAGAGCTTCTATAGTTGGCCATTCCTCGACCCCAATAAAATGCCACTCTTCGTTTGACCAACGACAGTCAACCATCATTATGATTTTACAACCGAGTTCTTTTAAATTCTCGATATCTTTACGCATGAACTTTTGCTTTTCCTCTTCAGATAACTTATCCCATGCTTCCTTGAGTTTGGCGAAATAAAATCTGATGATAGGTTTTTTCTCAGCCATCTTATTAATCCCTCCACTATCACTTTAAATGATTTTGATTGAAAATATAAAACTTCCTTCATTGCTGGTGTAAAAGACACCTCAAAAAATTTAACTCAGATTCGCTATTCTTGGACTACACATTCAACTCTAAATTATTAGGTTTAGAAGTTTTTTATTGTACCATCAGCTTTCAAGTATAAGCTAGGTAGGAAAATTACTCGATTAAAGCTAAGATTCAATAATATTCATTTACTAAATTGAATAGAATATGCTGCCAAAAGTTATTGTACATAATGAAATAAGTCTGGATGGTTCCATTAAAGGCTTTGAACCAAACATTAGAAGATATTATGAGATAGCTGCTAGATACAGACCCGATATAGTATTAGTTGGCTCGATAACTGCGAAGACAGGTATCGAAACATATGTTAAAGATGTACCTTCTGAGGAAAAAATTGACTTTATAAAACCGGAGATTCAATTAGATGATAAAAGGCCTTTTTGGGCGATACCTGATACACGTGGAACTTTAAAGAATTTATTGCATGTATTTAGGAGAGCTAATTATTGTAAAGATATAATAATATTGGTATCCAAAAGCACTCCAAGCTCATATCTGAATTATTTGAAAGAAAGAAATTATGACCATATTATTATGGGGGAAGATCATGTGGACTACCAAAAGGCTTTCGAATTATTATGTAAAAGCTACAACTGTAAAATTATCCTTACAGATAGTGGTGGAAAATTAAATAATATTTTATTGGAAAGAGGCCTTGTTGATGAGATAAGTCTTCTGATTTCACCTATATTGGTGGGTAATAAATACAGATTGTTTAAGAGTTTAAAACTGAAAGACAGAAGTGTCAAATTAAGATTGTTAAAAAATGAAGTTATAGATGATAATTATGTACTGTTAGTTTATAAAATATCTAAACAATAAAGGAAAAAAAGGAGTGATTGACTTTTTTTTTAAAAATGTCTAATAAGAATAATCCTTTTTTTATTATTGTTGATGGGATTATAAAAGGAAGATTAAAAGCGATTCTTAAAACTGCTAGATAAACAGAATTTTTAAGGATGGAATCATCATCGAATTTTTTTCTAATTTCCTAGGTCTTTATTACTTAAATTCCATATTTACTGTATCTATACTATATATAGTGTACACTTTTTTAAAATAAGGAAATCTAGGAAAAATCAAGGAATTTTAAGGAACAATAGGAAAGTAAAAATCGCAAAATACCGCCAATGATGACCGGATCCAGGTATCAGATCAATAACCCTGAGCGTCATTCCTAGCCCATTTTTTAGGATTCCATGCAAGGAAAAATAAGAAATTTTTAAGAAATATTTATTTCCTATTTTTGGCCCAAAATTTCTTTTGCATTTCTTAAATAAGATTCCTTATATTTTCTTAATTATTGTTAAGAAAACATGTAGAAATCTGAGCTGGACGATAGGGCCCAATTTATTCCATTCAGGATTAATTACTATTCAAATAACTCTAGAAATCTCTTTTGGTAAGGATTTTCATTTTAAAAAAGGTAAATTAAATACAAAAGGGTTTAGTTGTAGCGGGCCCGATGGGATTTGAACCCACGACCTCTGGCTCCGGAGGCTTACGCAACTTCACAGCGCCCTGATCCATGCTAGGCTACGGGCCCATATTCAATCATAACCTCGCACACATATATATAACAACTAAATTTTATCCATAATCATTAGGTGCCTTTAATGGATTTGAAGGGATTTGCTGTCGATATCGATGGTACTATCACTGAAGATGGTGGGATTATCAACCTTGATGCTGCCTATACTCTACGCTGGCTTAATAAAATGGACTACAAAGTGATATTTGTTAGCGGTAGGAGTGCTTGGGAGGTTCTAGCTTTATCTGTCTATATAGGCACCACGAAAGTAGTAGTAGGAGAGAATGGGGGGGTTGTTGCTACTTCACCTGTTGACCTGTTTCTATTAGCAGACATTTCTTATGGCATAATGGGTTATGATTACCTTTGTAAAAGGATCAAGAATGTTAAGAAGAAAAAAGGTTTCCCACGCTTAACTGAAGTCGTCTTAGAAAGAAATTTTAATCTTAATGAAGGGAGAAAGATTCTTAATGAAAGTGGTTTGCCAGTCACAATCCAAGATAGCAAGTACGGATATCATGTATCCCATGAGACAGTAAGTAAGGCAAATGGTCTAAAAATTGCTGCAAAGAATCTTGGACTCGATACGAGTCAGATTATTGCTATTGGGGATAGTGAAATAGATATTCCTATGTTCGAAGTATGTGGTTATAGCGTGGCACTTGGAAATGCAACAGAGACCGTGAAGAAAAAGGCCGATTTCTCTGTGAACTTCAATATGGGTGAAGGTTTTTTAGAAGCTATCCAACATATTACCGAAAAATTCATGAAAATTCATTGATGAGGAGACGCTTTGAGCTTCAGGGACTTTAAAGAGGATGTAAAAATAAGTGTCGAGGGAGCTATAATAGATGCAGGTTTACCTTTAATGGATTTTGAGCCTTCAGAACCTCCAAGATCTGAGTTTGGTGATCTATCCGTAAATGTTGCCTTCTTAATAGCCAATAAACTTGGTCTCAGTCCTTTAGATGTGGCTAAGGAGATAGGTGATAAAATAAAAATTCCGAAAGACTCATTGATATCAAGTTTCGAAGTCTACAGACCTGGTTACATTAACTTTAATGTCAAATACCCAGATTTATCCTATAGATCGCTCTCCGAAGCCATATCTAAAGAGGATTACGGTTCTTTGAACATCGGTAAAGGGAAGAAGGTCTGTGTTGAGCATACAAGCGTGAACCCGAATAAAGCGTTGCATATCGGACATATCAGAAACGTAATCCTTGGAGACTCTATACAAAGGATATTGAAGTTCACTGGACATGATGTACAGGTCTTGAATTACATCGACGACTCAGGGTTACAGATAGCTGATATAGTTGTGGGCTTTAAATATGCAGGCTTTCAACTCGAACCTCCAAAAGGCCAGAAATTTGATCATTACTGTGGTAATCAAGTTTACGTAAAAGTGAATGAATTATACAACATCCAGCCTGAACTTGTTATAAAGCAGAAAGAGGTTTTGGGAGAAATAGATGAAGGTAGATCGGATATAGCTAAGTTAGCTCGAGATATTACAAGGAAAGTAGTAAAGGAACAACTTGAGACGTGCTGGAGAGTGGGCGCATTTTACGATTGCCTTAACTTTGAATCTCATATAATTGAAACAAGGCTCTGGGAGAAGTTGTTCAACTCTATGAGATATAAGGGAATAATTCAGCTTGCAAAAGAAGGCAAGCTTGCTGGATGTTGGGTAATCAAGATGGAAGGTGAGGATGATGAGAAGGTAATCAAGAGAAGCGATGGGACTTTAACATATATTGCAAAAGATATACCTTATGCTGCATGGAAGATAGGGCTTGTAGGTGATCCTTTTCAGTATAATATTTTCTTTAAACAACCCAATAGTAGTGAACTATGGTCAACAGTTTCAGGAAAAGGCAAGGATATTCATCCAGTTTTTGGGAATGCTGATTTAGCAATAACAGTCATAGATGTAAGACAAAGCAGACTTCAAAAGATAATCTCATACACCCTTTCTCTCTTAGAAGATGAAGAAATCGAAAAGAAATACGTTCATCTTGGGTACGAAGTTGTCTCATTGAGCAGAAGTACTGCTGATGAGCTTGGTATGATGATCGAAGAGAAAGATTTTATCCATATGTCTGGACGGAAGGGGATCTATATCAATGCCGATGACGTGCTTGATGTTCTCCATAAAAAAGCGTATGAAGAAACTAAGAAAAGGAATTTAAATGAAAGTGAGGAATGGCTTCATAATACTGCTGAGAAGGTAGCTGTTTCTGCACTTCGTTTCGATCTTATAAAACAAGATTTAGACAAAATCATTGTCTTTGATCTCCGTGAATCTCTAAACTTAGAAGGTGAGACAGGGCCTTATATCCAATATGCTTATGCAAGGGCATCTAGTATCCTTCGAAAAGCCAATACTGAGCTTGAGATTACTGTCGACAACGCTTCTAAATTAGATCATCCTACGGAGTTGAACCTGATAAAGCTGATCTCGAAGTTCGACCTTTACATCGAAGATGCTGTAAAGAATCTATCACCAAAAATTCTGGCTAGATATGCCTATAGCCTTGCTACGGGTTTCAATGCCTTCTATGAGAAGAACCCTGTTTTACACGAGAAAGATGAGAATAGAAAGATGGCAAGGATAGGTCTTGTTCAAGCCTTCAGAAATATAGTAAGAATTACCTTTGATTTATTGGGGATAGAAACACCCGAGAGGATATAATAAAATTAAAAATTTTCTTTAGTTACGTATAGAGATAGAGAGGAAGAGAGACGGCTTTATGACACCCCACTCGGGGGGTTATACCTTCTACAAAAAGCATAGACTATCGACAAGGAGATTTATCACGATCCCCATGAACATCTTGGATCGGCTCTTAGTGGATGTTCCAAAAGTAGATCTGATAAAAGTAGATGTCGAGGGAGCGAAGTTAGAGGTATTGGGAGGGTCCAAGGGAGTTATAGACAAGATCGACTCTTGGATCATAGAACTTCATACGAGGTATTATGATTAATATTTTGGATAAGTAACCTTAACTCTTGATTTTCTATGATTTTTTTGGCATATCTAATCCTCTTATTATGAAACTGTTAACTGCTATCCATAGAATTATCGTGAAGAACCCATGAATGTGGTGAACAACATTTACTTCTTGTCCAATAATAATTTCTAAAGCAATTAACCCAAAAAAACCACAGAATGTACCTATCACCTCGCAGATAATATGGCTTTTTTTCATATTATGAGCGGGATTTATCTCA
>JAKLZG010000004.1 GCA_024256165.1 Candidatus Methylarchaceae archaeon HK02M2 | reverse complement strand
GCAAGGCTGATAGTAGCAGGGGTCAAGAAGAGCAATCTTAGGGAGTTGGTTCAAGAAGAGCTATCGAGAATGGGGCATAAGTGCCGATGTATAAGGTGCCGCGAAGTAGGAATCAAAAGATTGAAGTATGGAATTGATGTCAAGCCAGAGAAAATAAGACTTTTGAGGCAAGATTACAAGGCATCAAAGGGCGTAGAAGTTTTCATATCTTACGAGGATGTTATCAATGATGCTTTGATTGGATTCCTAAGGTTAAGGTATCCTTCTGAAAGGGCACATCGAGAGGAGATTACTAGAAGATCGTGCCTGGTAAGGGAGTTACACGTTTACGGAAAGATGATACCGATAGGAGAGAGAAGTGGCTACGATTACCAACACAAAGGTTTTGGAGCCATGTTGATGAGGGAGGCGGAGAGAATAGCTGAAGAAGAGTTCGGTGTAAGGACTATGGTCGTGATGAGCGCCATAGGAACAAAAGAATACTACAGAAGGCTCGGTTATAGATCGGAAGGACCTTACATGGTAAAAAGTATCAAATAAATTCAGAAAGCCATCGAGCTTATGTTTGGCATAAAATAAATAAATTGTCAGAGATTCAACTTGTCAATAGCCTGGAAAGATCTCTTTTCTGATATTCCCTCTAGGTACATCAAGGCCTTCTAGTAGGTTCTCCATGGCTTTAATCATTATTAGGGGTCCACAGATATAGAATACCCTCTCCCTGTAGTCTGGCACTTCATTCTTTATTATCCCTATATCTATTCTTCCCGTGTAGCCAGTCCAACTCTCACAGACCTCACTAACTGTAAACACAACTTTTAGGTTCTTATTTTGCTCTTGCATCTCCTCAAACTCTTTCCTAAAGATTATGTCTTTTTCGGTATGATTCCCATAGAGGAGGGTAATCTTAGTTTCTAAGAGCATGTCCGTGCAATATTTACAGATACTCCTAAATGGTGTTATTCCGATGCCCCCTGAAATCATACCGATCTTTGTAAATTCTCCTTCAAAAGTGAAGTTACCGTAGGGAGCTTCTATTTCCACCCAATCGCCTACTTTTAAGGCGTCTAGGGCATCTGAAAAACTGTGTCCAGTGAGCTTCTTGGTAAATTCTATGAAATCCTTTTCAGTTGGACTGCTTGAAATTGTAAAATGCTTCCTCTCTTCCTCTTCTCCAATTTTTATAGTTAAGAACATGAATTGTCCAGGCTTATAGTTGAAAGATTCAGGTCTAGGGAATCTGAAACTTTTTACATCATGTGTTCTCAATATTATTTCCTTTACATTCGTCTCAAACTTCAAAATAGGTCTCACCATCGATATTAAATAAGTTATTTTTAAGGGATTTAATGGTTTATTTCTAATTTATGTGGCTTTCATATCTTCAATCACCTTAGGTCTTTTGTCTTTCAAGATCACTTATCATGATCCCTCATTTTAAATAATACTTCAAATTTCATATCAAATATGAAAAAGTTAACTAAAGATCAAATGGAGTCTATAATCAAATATCATCGTAAACCAAGAATATTGAGCAAGAACGAAATGGATGAATTACTTTCAACGTCCAAAGTAGGGCGACTAGGTTTATCGGATAACAATAATCCTTACGTAGTTCCTGTAACATATTGGTACGACGAAGGGAAGATATATTTTCATTCCCCTAACGGTAAAAAAATACAATATATCAAGAAAAATCCCCAAGTCTGTTTCGAAGTCGATTTACTAAGAGAAGATGGCTCTTGGAAAAGTGTCATTGTATACGGCAAAGTCACAGTCGCAAACGATACTGAAACCATAAGGAATGTATTTCAGAAGGTACTTGAATCAGAGTGGCCCCCATCAAAGATGGCAGCTATGCACCTAGAGATGGGAGGTCAGGAGACAAAAAGGGCTGAAATTGACATGTATGTGGGATGGATTGACATCATCGAGATGACGGGGAGAAAAGGAGATTGAAAGTTTACGATATATGGAAGATTTGTATGCAAACTTATCTTGCTTAGCTTAGGTATATTTTATATTGAATTCTTTTATTCGTAAAATAACTTCAATCCAGAGTACTCTTATACTACGTCACTTCTTTTCACTTAATCATACATTATTTTGTGAGTCAGAATTGAACCTTCTCAAAATTTTCAAGCTTAAGGTGATCGCCCTCGCCCATTGAAACTCGCCACCAAACCATCTCATCTTTGCATATTATTTTAGTTTTAGAATGATTTACTCCATTGTTTAGTTCATTTATCCTCCATCTTTCAGGCAGTTCTTCCCACAATAAGGATCTGACTTTTTCTTCAACTACCAGATATAGGCTCAAATAATTTTCAATATATTTGCCAGCAAATTCAATCTCCCTTTTCATTTTTTTAACAACATCTCCCATTGTTTTAAGCTGTTTTTTGAAAGCCTTTCCCATTAAATCCTGTAAATCAAGCTCCGCCAACTTCGATGAAAGTTCTTCGTAGTTCAGGGAATAGTACAATCGATCGATTAGCTTTTCAAGCTCGTCTTCAGGCTTATAGAGGTAAGGTATCATTGACCACGGATCAGTCTTATTTCTATGAAGTTTAAGGTACAATTTCAACTTCGCAAGGCATCCTCTCATATTTCGAATTCCTTCACCGTAGTCTCTTATTGTATCTCTTAAAGCGGACCTAAGCCTCCTCGATAAAGTTTGACCAACAATTTTCTTTGTTTCATCTAAATCTATCATCTTTCCATATAATCCATTTCTAAACGCATTGAGCACTTTTCCATTTCCGTAAACTAGTTCAGCTTCAAAGGGATTGTTTACATTATAGAAATCAAGTGATTCAGTCTGTAAAAGACTATTAATATTAACAGAAAATATCGATGTGATTTTATGATCGATATAGAAAAGTTCGGTTTTCTTAAGATTAGGCTCTCCCTCCGAAAAAAGAACCAGATCTATATCACTTATGCTAGAGGCGTCGCCTCTAGCATAGCTACCTATAAGGCAGATGTCATGGTCGACATATTCATTACTTGAAATTTCATCCAGCTTGTCCAATAATTTGATCCAAGCGTCATCCTCCACATTTTTCGGTTTAAAGATCAATGCTATAATCCCTCTAATTCAATCAATGTTCTCGTCTAAAGGCTATAATAATAATTTTGCATCTTCTGTATTTGCGGTGATTACTGTAATTGCGGATGGATATGCGAGTAAAGTGAGTATGTTGGGATATAAGTCGCATTGTTCTTTTGCGCCTATAAGTACAATCCTCCTTGTCATCATGGCTCTTGTATTAGGCATTATTTTTTGGAAAATATTTGGGAAAAAGTACCTCTATAAGATCTGTCAAATGTAAGCTTTAGTCAATAAAAATACGAATACAAGGATAGGACAAATAGGTAACATTAATTCAGAAGGAAAGAATAAGAAAAATTATAGCGTTGAAGATCCCGAATTAGTACCAGTGTTAATTTTCTGAACCGTATCCGTATATCTTCTTCAGATATAAAATGAATCTACACCCATTATCTATAAATCTTCATAATAATATTCTTAATTCTGTCTGAAATTAATATGATAAGGAATATCGATCAGTTAAGGGAATTAGCTTGGATGTTTCGAGCATCCCGAGTACTTCAAATAGCAAATAAACTTGGAATTTTTACAATACTTTCAGAAGAACCTCTAACGGCAAGGGAATTGGCAATACGATGCAATAGTAGCATTGAGATGACGGAAAAGCTTCTCATAGCATGCTGTTCCCTAGGATTAATCTTACATAAAGAAGGCAGATATAGAAATTCCAAATTCAGTAATAAATATCTTGTTATGAACAAACCATTTTATCAAGGAAATTGGATAGATCATACTTCAGATCTTTGGAAATACTGGAGCAACGTAGAACAATTAATTGGTGGAAAAAGGCTTTCAGAAGAAAAAGGTGATGGGCATCGAAGATTCATTATGGCTATGCATGATGTAGCTATGGGAGGTGAAGCAGAAGAACTCGCAACTCATTTAGATCTCAGGGGAAAAAGGATGTTATACGATGTGGGTGGAGGACCAGGAACATATTCTATTATATTATGTAGACACAATCCCTTGCTACGAGCTGTAATCTTTGATCTACCAGAAACGATTCCTATAACTAAAAAGTTAATTGAAAATTCCAAGATGTCCGATAGGATTGCAGTCAGAGAAGGTGATTGGGACAGGGACGAGTTCGGTCAAGAGAACGATATAGTTTTGATGTCCAATATCCTTCATGGGCCTGGAAGTAAGGCGGAGATGAAGCTTAGAAAGGCTTTTAGGAGCATGGCTGATAATAGCCTCCTAGTAATAAGAGATTTCTTCCTAAATGATACGAAAACTGGACCGTTATCTGCAGCTCTTTTCAACCTTATGGTTGGAGCTTATTCTATAGGAGAAATATCCGATATAATAAAGGAGACCGGTTTCGTAAATATAAGAGATCTTCAAATTCCCCACAGAACCCATTCAATCTTACTTGCAGAAAAACTATAGGATCTATAATTTTTTGTTTCGCACTATGATTTTACCATTCAAAATCAAGATCTAAAACCAATCATTAAACAAATGAACTCAGGCTATCAAAAGGAAGGATTTCCAGCCAGCGCTTAATTGGAATTCAGTTTGGTACCTTGGCAGGAAAGAGGTCAATGCTTATGCAGGATATAGTCGAAAGGATATTGGGGTGATTGGAAAGGAGGTTTACCAAAAATTCAAGTATAGTATGTATATAGGGTACCCTATTTAGGGTTTTGATTTTTTTGAACATCTTTTGAATTTTTAGGAAACCTTATGAACTGTTTTTAGAGGTTTTTGAGGGGGCACCAAAACATCATTTATTGATTCTGAGCGTGAGTCCTAATCCAACTCATAGGATTCCTAAAAGGATTTTTAAGAAATCTTTTGAACCCTTAAGAGCTC
>JAKLZG010000003.1 GCA_024256165.1 Candidatus Methylarchaceae archaeon HK02M2 | reverse complement strand
TATTGTTTTAAATATAATTCCAAGAAAGACATACTCTTCAAACTCATAACCTCTATCCAGGAGGTTCCTCATGAAGACACCTCTCAAATACTGCATTCCTCGCTCCTAACAGGAAGTTTTCTGTTCTGTTGGGGGCTATCAATTCTATATAGCAAACAAGTTCGTTTACTGCTTACAAGAAAAGACTCAGGGTCAGCTCTTCATTCTTGACAAAAAAATAGAGAGTGAAGAATAAAGACCTTACCCCTATGGGTTCTCCATTAAAGAATGTAAAAGGACTTCATGTTGCTTTACTGCAGCTGAAGCTCAAAAAATCGGAATACAGAATCTTTTATGATGACCAGATGGATCTCCTATTTTATGGCTCTAAAATGCCCCTTGCACCTATCGAAGATTGGATCAGAAAACGGCTATAAATTAAGACCAAATAGGGAAAGAGGGTAAGGAGCGAAGGAAGGAAGCATTTTTTCTGGATCTGGAAACAATGATAAAGTGCAAGCGAGATATCTCCAACAAATTAGTCACTGCTCCAATTCTAAGCACTCAAAAATCTACAAGAAAAGAATCGTACAAGTTAAAACTCCAATTTAAGAAAGTCTTAAATAGTCCCATTTTTCTTTTCCTATATAGCTATTTATACATCAATACCATAATAACTCAATCCTGAGGAAGTCCACTAATTGTATTGATGGATGTAAAAAGATTCTGATGGATAAAAGTCTTAATTCTGAAGCTACTGATAAATCAGTTCATAAGTGATCCAGTAATAGCCTTTCTTGAGGTGCCTGTGGACTATGAGAATAATACTATAAGAGTATGCCATACTGCATGATAGGTATATATTTGGGCGTGACTTGAAATCTACTACATTGGGGATTCTAGATTATAAATAAGGTATGGATCAATATACCGTCTTTATATCCTTGATCTATCATTTTTCTTCTAACATGGGTGTTAGCGGACGTCCATCAAGCTCATAATATTCATAAATAATAAAAAGGGAGGAAATAAGATGCGAAAAAAAATATTTATTGTTTCTATAATTACTTTTTTTATCGGTACTATTATTTTCAACTCGGTCAGCAATCTGGCCTATGCACAAGAGGTTACATCAGAGCTGGATTATACCGTGGGCTTGGATGAAATTCGTGACAGCGTTGAACCCGGTGATATATATAAAGTGAATATCGTTGTGCATGGTGCTACATACGAATCAACTGAAGTTGTTCCATTTGATGTAATGCTCGCGATAGATATGTCTAAATCGATGGAACATAATGATCCCGGATACAAACGTTTAAAAGCCGCTGAAGAGTTTATTCAGAAATGCAGAATGAATAGCCCTACTCCAGCAGGTTCTATTCGAGCTGGATTAATAGGCTTTAGAGCGAGGGGGCGGTTGGAACATGCTTTAACAGATAATTATGATTCGTTATATCAGAAGATCAATGAAATGTACTCTCAAGATTTGGGTGAACAAACGAATATTGCTGGTGCGATGGCGGAAGCACACAATCAATTAGATAATCATGGTATATATAACACTCGTGCGATAATTCTTATTACCGATGGAAACCCAGAAGGATTGGGAGATAATGAACCTGAGACACAAAGAAACTTAATAGATAATGAATTGCTTCCCGAAGCATTAATTAAAGGATTTCGATACTACACCATTGCATTAGGAAACAATGCCTGGCAAGAAGGTCTGAGGAATATCGCTGAGCGAACCGGTGGCTTTCATGCGAATACAGTAACGGCAGATTCACTAATTAATATATATAGTCGTATCTTCGACCATGTTTCCAAAATAATAACTGCTGGCCAAGTAAAATTAGCACTACAGCGCGATACATTACATACACATTTTATTCCCGGGTCGTTTGAAAATCCCCCGGAATTAGCTGACCTGGAAGACACAGAGTTGGATGCTTTTGAAAATAGTTCAATAGGATTTATAAAAGTCAATCTTGGACCAATGGGTGGAGGAGATGTCAAAACAATTTCTTTCCATTTGCAGGCTTTGGAGTGTCTCCCCGTCGATGCTACTCAGGATAGAATCAAGATATATCCACTCGTTTATCCAGATTGTAAAGTGAGTTATCTCTGGGGAACTCAGTCGATTACGTATAATCTGGAAAGAAAGTTTATTTATTGTAAAAAAACTCCGGTTATTACTGTTAAGAAGGAGTATATTCCAGCTAATTCAAGGGTAGAGATAAAAATTACTAACAATTATACACCTCGTAGAGATATTCCGGATTCAGATCGCACGATAACTAATATTCATGTTCATGAGTTATTAAGTCAATATTTTTCCCGTAATTATTTCGGACCGCCAAATTTTTATGACAGTTTTATCTCACGTTTAGATCCAAGTTTCATTCAACCAAATATTTTTATACCAGGTAAATTTGGTAATGATTTTTTATATTGGGAGATTAGAGCCCTTGGCCCTAAGCAATCAAAGACACTTTGGTTTAGGGTCAATTCATTAGGCTGGGGGCCAAGAGATGAAGATAAACAACTACCAGTGGATTCGGTAGATCCAAAAGATCCATCAGCTCCGTATACAGAGTCGAAAGTTACTTATAAGTTAAAAAACGAAACGAAAACGTTAGTCATACAAAACAAATATTATACACCAGTGATGTTGCCAGATATGAGTGCTCAAAACGGGAGACCCAATCTCTACATTGAACCTCCCCTAACACGGTACGAGTTTAAAAATTTACCTATACCCTCTTCAGATGTTTCTTCGGATACCCGGATTCCATCTACAGGACCCGGTTTTCTTAGTTGCAGCCTGCCGGAAAGATCTGAGTCTGCTGACATTTGGATTGATTCCAAGAGGAATCAGTATGTTAACGATTGGACAAACACAGCTAGTATCAGACTTAAACTTAAAAACTCAAATTTTGATTTTTCTATTGATCGTTTTAAGGGAGTGACTGGGCAAGGGGATCTTTTTAGTATCAGTTCCTCAAACCGTATTCAATTCAAGGTACATAGCTTTGGTGCTTCTTCAAACCAAATAAAAGCTAAGGTATATATTCTTGAACATTACGGCCGTGATAGATTACGCCTACCATCTCAATGGGTCTTACTTGGTGATGCAAAAATTATTTTTTCACCGAATTGGAGTGATTACCATATTTTTTCAGTTGAAATACCTGAAAATACTGTTAGGGAGGGGGATCATACACGTCTATTTTGTGTTTGGGGTAACATGAGATACCATACAGCTACAATAATGATCAAGATTGCGAAAGCACAACATGAAGGGCATATTAGTAATAATGTTTCCACAGAGCGATTTCTGGTGGTTAGATAAGAATGAGATCGTTAGTAAAATGAAGGATGCATATTGGGTTCTACCCAAAAGAGACATTGATCTATATGAGTGCTATTTGAGATTTAGCGCACAAATATTGAAAAGTATTTTGAAACGAGGTAATCTCAATCCCAAGGAGGCGGAGCGACAGAAGAGGCATCGTACCGAGATCGTTCGCTTCCTCGAAGACGAAGAAGAGCTTGCCCGTCATTCCAAGCCTAAAGCCACAGCCCGTTGGGCCATCAACTTGCTTGCTTCCCTGCGCTTCAAACGATACCTGAAAGTGACAAAGGGTGGTAGAGAACACACCAGGATCATATCTTAAATATTAAGTATTCGATCATGAAGATATGATTGAGAAATAAGTTCAAATGATCTGAGGCAGGCTGAAAAAATCTGGTGGTAAAGTAGTTCACATTTCCTTGACATAATCATATTCTTAAATACAATTCCAATGAGCTAAACACATCTTCTTCAATCCCTTAACCTCTATCCAGGAGGTTCCTCATGAAGATACCTCTCAAAATGTGCCTACCTCACTCCTGACAGGACATTACATGTTCTGTTGGGAGCTTCTCAAATCTATATCGCAAACTAGTTCGTTTGCTTTCCATGGCATTTTCGAATCCATCAATTAATGGAGGGTGTGATATGATACAAATGAGCCGATTTCTACTTATATATTTCTTAGTAATCATTTTTTCAGTAACGCTTAT
>JAKLZG010000002.1 GCA_024256165.1 Candidatus Methylarchaceae archaeon HK02M2 | reverse complement strand
GAAGGGGCCCTATTCTTAGGTGCATCCTTGCTAGGAATTTACGTTCAAACCATATAACGATTATAGAGAACAGCAAGGTAAATGCTGTCCCAGGAAAGATCAAAACCTTTAGGAAAAGTTCGATGAGTTCGGCAAAACCTAACCCTAGCATCTTCTCACCTATCCACATCCAACGGTATATAATCGAAAGTTATGAATATAACGGGTATATCTCCAAGCGGTATATTTTTACATAGATGAGGTAGTGCTGGAAGGTTTCTAAAAGAAGGTGTGCTGATTTTCAATCTGTAAGGCTTGCTCTTTCCATCACTTATGAGATAGTAACCGAACTCTCCCCTAGCTGATTCAACCCTGCTATAGGTTTCTCCTTTAGGTGCGGTTGGCGGGGTTCCTACTTTTAAGGGGCCTTCTGGTATTTCTTTTAATGCTTGCCTTAAAATGACTATACTTTGTTCGATCTCTTTTAATCTCATAGACGCTCTATCATAACAATCTCCATTCTTGCCTATGGGAACTTCAAAGTCGAACCTATCATAAACTTCATACGGTTCATCTTTTCTGACATCAGCCTTCACTCCAGAAGCTCTAAGGTTAGGTCCAACTATCCCTAATCTTATCGCATCTGAAGGTTTTAAGATACCTACGTTTTTAAAGCGCATCTCGAAAGTACGATTCCAAGCCATCATCTTATAATAATCTTCAAGCCTCTTCTCAAGATAGTCGAGCCTTTTCAAAGCTTCTTCTTTAAACCCATCAGGCATATCCCAGCGGACTCCACCTATTGTAGGATATGTATAGGTTATTCTTTGACCAGATAGTTGAACTAGTAAGTCTAATATCAATTCTCTCTCATTTATGCACCACATCAACATAGTCTCAAACCCGGCTGAAATGCCTACCAGGCATACAGCATATAGGTGACTTGCGATCCTATTCAGCTCAGCTACAATAACCCTTAGATACTTTGCCCTCTCGGGTATCTCCACACCCATTAACTCTTCTACAACCTCAACATATCCAAGAGTTGTACCAATGGCATCACAATAGCTATTGATTCTCTCGACAACAGGTATATTCTGGAGATATATTCTGTTCTCTACTAACTTCTCTATTCCTCGATGTGTGTACCCTACATCCCATTCAAAGTTTAAGACTTCATCACCATCAACATCAACCAGAAACCTAAAATGACTTGTTACTGGGTGTTGCGGTCCCATGCTCAATCTCATAACAGGCATAATCTTTAACTCCCCATTTTACTCTTGAGGTTTTTTAGGGAGGACAAAATCCTTTCTTAATGGAGGTATTCCATCCCAATCTTCAGGAAGAAGTAGTATGGACAGATTTGGATGCCCCTCGAACTTTATCCCAAACATCTCCCATGTTTCCCTCTCAAAATAGAGCGCCCCTTCCCATACTCCAATGAGGGACTTTAGAACTGGGTTATCCCTTGGGATTCTTGTTCTCAAACCAATTAAAATCTTTTTATCGATCGACCAGACATGGTAAATTACTTCAATCTCCTTCTCATTTATGTAATCCACACCCGAAACTGAAGCTATATGGTCAAATCCTAGCTGATCTCTCAAAAATATTCCTAGATCATAGATTTTATCCCTCTTTACAGATATCGATACTCTTCCCTTTCTTTGAACTTCAGTGTCTAATACATCATTAGGGAAGCTGGCCTTTACGTTTTCAACAACTTGATCTTCTACTGTATTTCCACTCATTTTTCATCAATTCCTTCTTTCTTGATCTTTTCTTGTAGCATCTGTATTCCCTGAATCCAAGCTTCAGGTCTTGGAGGACACCCCGGTACATACACATCGACCGGTATCACCTTATCAACACCTTGAACAACGCTGTATGAGTCCCAATAGAATCCGCCTGTAGCCGCGCATTCTCCTAAAGCTATTACATACTTTGGTTCTGGCATTTGATCATATATCATCTTCACCCTTTTCGCCATTTTCTTTGTAACCAAACCTGTTATAAATAGCAGATCGCACTCTCTCAAACTAGGGAAAGGAAGTGTACCGAAACGTTCTGTATCGAACCTAGAACATGCCCTTCCCATATCTTCTGGACCACAGCATCCTGTCTCTAAATGTACAGACCATAGTGACCATGCCCTGCCCCAATTGAATATTTTTCGAAGAAATTTTATACTCATGAGCCAATTTCTTATTTTTGGAAACAACTTACTTCCTCCATAACTTGAAACGTCTTAAGGCATCTGATGCAACTAACGCCACCAATGTCAATATGCCTATTGTTATGAACGGAATCCCTATCGGACCAAACAACTTTGTTTTCAATTCAAGGTCAGCTAATCCCGGCGCAGAAACAAGCATGAGGATCGCAAAAGCTGTAAATACACCATATATGAGTACATAAGGGTAATATTGTATTGTAATCCTCATATGTGCTTCTCCCACTGGTACTTGTCCACAAGCGAATGACATGTTCTTCTCTGTGCTTGGCTTTTTTTCGCCTAAAAGTAAACCTGCACTGTAAAGACCTATAGGGACTACAGCCGACAGAATGAAGTATATCGTCAAAGCCAATAAATCAAAGTAATTTGAATCCATCCCTTGTCCCCCTCAGCTCCATACGACGTTTTAATGCTTTTTTATTAAACTTTTTGATTAAAAGCAAAAACAAAGGATTTAAATTCCTAGAATTTTCCCATCAGGGAGTGGATGGTAGGGGCTATCTATGGCTGAAATTTATGAATTTATATTAATTGGGTTGACTCTATTTACAGCCTTCCTTTCCATCAAACTTAAAAGAACAATCCATTCTGTTATCTCTTTTCTCTTTATGAGCATTTTTGTCGCTCTTCTTTTCATAATGCTCAGCGCACCTTACGCTGCTGCTTTTCAGATCCTTATTTACGCAGGAGTTATAGTAATTCTGATCTTGGTAACTCTGCACACGATTAAAAAGTGGTGAGGAGCATGTCTCAGATAGGAAGGTTTCTTGGCGCAATCACTGTCGTTTTCTTTATCATATTTCTTATGCCTTTGATCCTCCCTATAGCATTGTTCGTACCTACTCCTGCCCAGCCACCTCCTTTTATTGATGACCTATTTGCTATCTTTTGGGGGTATAGATTTTTTGATATGATCTTCCTTGCTTTTGCCATCTTCGCTACAATCGTGGGCCTCTCTATCTTATTTCGGACTGAAAGTTCTGAGCTCCCTGTTGAAGAATCTGTTACTGAAGGATATGTAGAGGAGGAATTCGAAGAGGAGGAATAAATTATGATCAACGATTTCACTTTATACGTTATGACTGCAATATTTTTGTATATTATAGGAATTTACGGTATAGCTATTCGGAAAAATATGGTAAGAACGGTTATAGGTCTTGAAATTATCACAGCAAGTGTTAATTTGAATTTTTTGGCATTTACGTTACTCGATCCAAAATTGATACCTCTAGCACAGTATTTCGTCGTAATCTCGATAGTCCTTGGTGCTGCTGTTGCCAGTTTAGCATTGATGTTAGTGATCCAAGCTTACAGGCTTTATGGCTCTGCAGACCTTAGAAAGCTAAGTAAATTGAAGTGGTAAATCATGTCTGAATCTTGGATAGTCTTACAACCCATTATTATACTCTTGGCAGGCGCTCTCTTACTTCCAATAACAGAATTCTTGGGCATTAAATTTGAAAAGTTTAGGGAAACTGTAGCTGTCATAATTTTCGGATTATCGCTGTATAGCGCATTAGGTATCTATATGGAGGTTCAGATACTTGGACAACTTACTTACTCTTTCAGTCCCTTTGTACCTCCAATTGGTGTAGACTTTTTTGTTGATCAATTTAGCATCTTTGTGGCATTGCTCTTTATTCTTTTGGGCCTCTTGATCTCGATATACTCGATTAAATACATGGAAGCTGACACTGGTCTTGATAAATATTATTCCTTACTTATGACTCTGGTTGCAGGTCTAGTTGGAATCTCATTTGCAGGAGATCTATTTAATTTATTCATCTTTTGGGAAGTTATGAGTCTCTCTTCTTACGCTTTGGTAGCATTTAAAAAGTACCGCTGGGAGGCGATAGAGGCAAGCTTCAAATACCTTGTCATGAGTACCATAGGATCACTAACAGCCTTATACGCAATGTCAGTCCTTTATGGTTTGGCTGGAACTTTGAATATATCCCAACTAGCATCTATAATCCCAACTTTGGAAACTTATCCTCCACAATTACCATACTTCATCATCGCCACAATAATAGTGGGTTTTGGTGTAACTGGCGCGATAGTACCGTTCCATTCTTGGCTTCCTGACGCTCACCCTGCAGCCCCGAGTGGGATAAGTGCAATGTTATCTGGCGTTGTGATCAAAGCCGGTATTTATGCTATAGCGCGAATCCTTTTCTCGATATTTATCCCAACGGCTTTTGACTTTGGAACTGCCTTGATACTATTTGGTATCATCACGATTACTGTGGCTAACTTCATGGCTCTTCTTCAAAGAGATATCAAGCGCCTTCTAGCTTATTCTAGTATTGTCAATATAGGCTACATCATCTTCGGCTTTGGAGTGGGCGCATATGCTTTACATGTTTATGGTGTTGGTGGCTCAAGTATAGCTGCTTTGGCTCTAATGGGTGCCATCTTCCATATATTTAACCATGCTATAGGCAAGGGTCTCTTGTTCCTTGGTGCTGGTTGCTTCATACATAAATCTGGTACTAGAGACTTACTTGAGTTGGAAGGTGTTGGGAAGAAGATGCCTTGGACAGGAACTTCTTTCTCGATAGGGCTCTTGACGCTAGCCGGGGTTCCACCTTTGAGTGGATTCTGGAGCAAGCTCTTCATAATACTCGCGGGTTATTCAATACTGGAAAATTCCTTTATGGTTATCGTCACAAGTATCGTTGTACTCAATAGCATTTTTGCTGCGGCTTATTATTTGTGGCTTCTACAACGCGTAATGTTAAGAGACCCTAAACCAAGGATAAAAGGAATTCATGAAGTATCTATTTTGATGGTTATCCCTATCGTCATATTAGGTTTGATAACTATTATTATTGGATGTTGGCCCTTTGAGATTATCAATTTTGCAGATGTAGCTGCCCGATCGCTATTAGGCATATTAGTGGGTTGATGAAAAATGGAGCCAATAACACCTACTATAGGAATAGAAACACTCCCAGCTTGGTTATGCTGGTTATTCCCGATGATAGGTGCTCTCTTAACCCCGATATTGGTAAAGATTCATCCTAAGGTAAGAGACTATGGCGCTGTCTTCTTCTCCTTCTTATCATTCCTTATGGCTGCCCTACTCATTCCGCTTTTATTTACGATAGAGTCTTTACCCAAGTGGGAAGTACTGCCTTGGATCGATTTGGAAGGTATTCCAATATTATCTCAGATCGATATGGGTGTTCTTATAGACCCTCTCAGTATTATTATGGCCAATGTTATCGCTGCAATAAGCCTCCTGATAATGATTTATTCATTAGGCTATATGAAGGGAGACACAAGCCTGACTCGGTACTGGTTCTTCATGAATTTCTTTATTGGGAGTATGATCCTTCTCGTTATGTCAGAAAATTTGATTTTAACTCTCTTTGGATGGGAGGGTGTAGGTCTCTGTAGTTATGCTTTGATAGGATTTTGGTATAAGGACTCAAAGGAAGATTACCTTAAATGTTGGGTAGGAGAGCCACCAGAAGCATATCCCCCCTCGCATTGTGGGATGAAGGCTTTTATCACAACGAGAATTGGAGACTTGAGCCTATTATTGGGCGCTTTGATAATAGTTGCCTTCACTGGAACATTGAGTTATATTGGGCTTCTTGAAGAGGTTCAGCACTTACCTCATGAATTTATATGGGTTTTGGTTCCAGCTGCGATTTTACTTTTCGGTGGCCCTATAGGCAAGTCAGCTCAACTTCCATTGATGGAGTGGCTACCAGATGCCATGTCAGGTCCAACAACAGTCAGTGCACTTATACATGCAGCTACGATGGTCAATGCCGGAGTATACCTTGTTGGTAGAATGTTCCCAGTAATGCATTTAGCTTCAACGATTTACCCTGAGATGATATCATTCTTTTATGTAATTGCATGGATAGGTGTATTAACTGCGTTTGTTGCTGGAACACAAGCTATGGCTTCAAATGAGATTAAAAAGGTCCTTGCCTACTCTACAGTTAGCCAGCTAGGATACATGATGCTAGCGCTAGGAGTTGCTGGTACGACTCTCGAATTTGCCCTAGGCTATTCGGCTGGGGTCTTCCATCTTATGAGCCATGCCGTATTTAAAGCAGCTTTATTCCTTACAGCTGGTGCAGTTATCCATGCTGTGGAGTCAAGATTCCTACATGATATGGGCGGAATAAAAAAGGAGATGCCGATAACATTTTGGTGCATGTCACTAACTGCCTTCTCGTTGATGGGTGTACCTTTACTATTTAGTGGATTTTGGAGTAAAGACATGATCTTAGAGTCTACCCTCTTGTCTGGTCAACCACTAATTTTCGCTTTAGCAGCCATAACGGTTGCTATAACATGTTTTTACAGCGTTAGACTGGTCGCTTTAACCTTTTTAGGTAAAAAGAGTGATCGTATCCATGAATTAGAAAATGAAGGTCACCATGTACACGAAGCACCAAAAGTTATGTGGCTTCCATATGCTATCCTAGCTGCTATAACGCTGGCTTTCGGCATTGGCAGTATCTTCCCATACAATGGTATCGGTATCTGGTTAGAGAATATATTCGAGGGTTATTTGGGTAATCTGATAGGAGTTGAACACACCCACTCCTCTCTATCTTTATCAGCAGCTGAGGGCGCATTACCCCATGAATTGGCGGTCTATATGACGATAATAACATCATTGGTGATGCTCGCTATAGGTACATGGCTAGCTTATAGACTCTATGTAAAGCGATCTGTAGACCCAGTTAATCTCGTTGGAGTTAGACCTATGTTAAAATCACTATGGACTTTTCTATTTAGAAGATGGTACATAAACGCTTTCTTTTACAAGGTCTTTATCTACCCTACTATCTCCATCAGCAGATGGGCTTTGAATCATATAGAGAAAAATGGAATCGATAAGTTCAATTATGTGCTGGCAAATACTGCAAAAGGCTTCTGTAACCGCTTTAGAAGAAGCCACACTGGACTCCTAAACTATAATGTCATCGGCATGATCCTTGGCTTTATCTTCCTAATTATATTGATGTTTATGGTTTTTGCGTGGTGAATATGATCGAAGACAACTCCTTCATATTGATGCAGGCAATACTCATACCCGCTGCCTTTTCTCTTGTTGCTTTAATCGGTGGTAAGCGCCTTAAAGAGAAGACTGGTTGGATATCATTCATAGTCTTACTTTACTCCTCATGTCTTTTAGGGTATATTCAATTACAGTTATTCTTAGACCCGACATTTGAAGCGCTTGAAGCTTCATATGCTTGGCTTCCTGATATAGGAACCTTAAGCCTTGGTAACTTCACTTTAAGAGCAGACGGTCTCAGTACACCTGTAGCCTTAATTATAGCAATACTTTGTTCAGTTATCTCTATATATTCAATAAAGTATATGGCGCATGAGCACGCTCTGGATAAATATTTTGCTCTTTACCTTCTATATGCATCAGGTATGATTGGTACTGTTCTTGTAACGAATTTAGCTGCTTTCTTCCTATTCTTTGAGCTCATGTTAATACCATCTTGGGCTTTGATAGGTATATGGGGTACAGGACTGAAAGAGAGAGTGGCATTCAAATACTTCATGTTCACAGAAGCTGGCGCTCTCTCATTACTCGCTGGAATAGTCGCTACAGGCTTCATAGCGAACACATTTAATATATTTGAAATATCTCAAGGCATTGAGGGAATTGCTTTAGGTACTCAACTAGCTATTGTAATAGCTATTTTATTAGGCTTATTCGTGAAGATGGCGATTTTCCCTCTTCATACATGGCTTCCAGATGCTCACGCTGAAGCCCCAACGCCAATAAGCGCACTTCTTTCCCCTGCTATGATAGGAATTGGCGGATATGCAATGATAAGGATTGTCTATACAGGCTTTCCAGCAGTTGTCACCACTCAAACACCGCAATTCATGCTTATCCTATCTGTTTTAGCTTTGGTAACGATGGTATATGGAGGTTACATGGCTCTAGCACAAGATGATATCAAGAGACTCCTTGCATACTCAAGTATAAGCCAGATGGGCTATATGCTGTTTGGTATAGCATCAGTCTCCACTATAGGTGTTCTTGGTGCAGTTCTACTTTATGTAAGCCACGGTTTAGCTAAAGCTGTACTCTTCATGGTTTCAGGTGTTTTAATCCATCAGTTTAATACAAGAAGTATAAAAGAGCTTGGTGGCCTTGGTCCAAAGATGCCCTATACAGCAGTTGCCACGCTTATTGGTTTCCTTGGATTGATGGGTTTTCCATTCATAATAGGCTTCTGGGCTGAATTATATATCTTCACAGGTTCTATGTATACCGCTCTTCAAGGTTTTAGCTATCTTATCGAGCCGAATACAATTCGCATTCTTATAACGTCTCTAGCAATAATTGGCTCGATATTAACTGCTGGCTATGGCTTATGGACTGTGCGGAGAGTCTTCTATGGTCAACCCACTGAAAAAACTAGAGATGCTAAGGAAGGGTCTGTAGTCATGCTCGCTCCGATGATAATCCTTGCTACTCTTGCAATAATTCTTGGTATATATCCTGGACTAGTAGCCATAGGTGCATCTGGATTTCTATCAGAATTATTGAGTAGTCTTATACCAATCCTATAGTTAAAAACATTATCTATACGAAATCATAAAATCAGCAAGATCGAATAAGTGCTCTTTAGCTTTTGTGTTACTCAATAAATTTAACTTCTGCTTGGCTCTGATTATATATGTCTCAGACATCTTTTTTAAGTAAGATAGTTTGTCGAGATCTTTCTTTATATCTAAAGCGTTTGATGCTTTATCTTTTTTATTCCAATCGAGTAGATCATCTTGTAATTGGTAAGCTAAGCCTAAGAAATAACCATAACTGGAAAGAGCCTTTATCTCATTATTTGTCCCACCACCTATTATGCCGCCTATCTTTGCAGATGCTTCAAAAAGTGAGGCAGTTTTTTGAGAGATCAAGTTTAGATATTCTTCCCAACTCAAACGATAAATTTTAGGATCAATCTTTAATTCTTGGAATTCTCCATCACACATGCGAAGAGCAACTGACGATAGCTCTTTTCCTACCCTTTTATCCTTATATCTCAAAGCGATATCGAGTATTATCCCAAAGACAAAGTCTGCAGTCAAGATTGATGCACCTAAACCATACTTGATATGGAACGCTGGTCTATCACGTCTTAGAATCTCTTCATCTAGAATGTCATCATGAATCAAGGATTCTGTTTGTAAAAGCTCGATAGCTATCGCAGCCGATAAAGGTTCAACATCATTTCTGCCTATGCTCTCAGCTGAAAGTAGGAGAATGATAGGTCTTATCCTTTTGCCTCCCTTTAAAGCGTAGCATAAAGGTTTATAGAAGTGAGATTGTGTATAATGTTCTAACTCTGTATTTAAAGCCTTCTCTATCTGAGAGCGATAATCCTTCATCTTCTCCTTAAGAGTACTAAATGTTAATAAGCTTTCATCCTTCACAGAAAGGCAACCCCATCATTCGTGGGTTTACTATCATACTATATTTACATTTTTATAATCTGTAAATGACTCTAAATCATTCTATTTCAGCTATCGCCACAATAAAGACAGGACCTCTTAAGTCAATTCTTTTATTTTTACTTGTAATAAATTTCAATGCATCTTCTCTCACTTTAATATTAAGGTCCCCAGCAGTACTTGTCATAGCCCTTTTCATAACAAATCCTTCCTCACCTGACTTTATAGCTTCCTCAATATCGTAGGCTATAGCTGCAGCCAAAGAATCGATATATCTAATTCCAGTTTTAATCCCTTGATCTCTCGCTATTTTTATTAACTCTTTTTTTGAAAGCACATCTTTTTTTGGAATTCCAAGTATATTGCCATCATAAGCCACAATTTCATTAAAAGCTGCCCTTCCCAGAAGTTTTTTCCCTTTTTCACTCTGGACTAGCTTTAGTATTACCTTCCTTCCAAGAATCTTACCATCATATGCAGTATGTTCACAAGGACTAGGTATATCTCCAAATTTTTCACTCGCTTCAATTATTGCATGTTGAATATTCTTCCCCTCTTCTGTCTTAGGGACTTTATCTATAGTTACAGAAGAGGCTATCTCTTCATCAGAAAGTTCTATCTTGACATAGAACTGAGGATATACTAATTTACGCACATCTGAAAAGCCAAAGATAACCATCGCCAATCTCTCTGCTCCCAAACCTAAGTTTAAGACTGGATACATTATTCTATATTTTTTAAGGACATCATTGTTATAAATTCCAAAGTCTGCAACTTCGACCCAGTCTTTTTGCCCTTTCATCTTCACAAAGACCTCAGTTTCGGTATTCTTTTCATAATAGCTAGCGCTCCTCTTTTTCTTTTCATACTTGACCACTGTTATTCCAAACGGCTTTAATAACCCTCCAACAATTTGCTTTATCTGCTCTTGATCTACTTGTCTATCCATGATGACGCTTGAAGCTGAATGGTAGCTTCTAAGATGAGTTGCATCCAAAGCTTGTTCTCTACGGAAACATAGGTCCACCGAAAAAAGCTTGATCGGTAGTGACTCTTTATCTTGAAACTCTTTTAGAGTTAAAAACCATCCTGATGTCATATGACTCCTAAGGGTTAGATTTGTGACATTAGGTCTTTTATGCTTTAATTCAGGGAAGGCACTCAGAACCATCAAAGCTTTATCTTCATTTATTGATAGAGTTTCAGCAATTTTAGTGACCAATTTATCACTATCGAAAAAACCTTTCTTATAATTATGGAAGACTTTTTGTAAGATGATCTTCTTTTTAGGTTCTATATCGACCCATTTTTTAATAGTATCTAGCTTCTCTTGGTTGATTCCTATGTCAGGTCTAGGTAATGTTGAAAGATAAAAACATCGATCTAGTATAGTTGGAGCTTCATTACCCCATTGCTTATAGATATCCCTCTCTTCTATGAAGATAGGATTATAAACCTCTTTGAAACCAAGATCGACATAAGTATGCCTAAGCTTTTCAAGAACATCTGAGAGTATATGCTTTCTAACTCTTTTTGATTTTGAAGACAATAAATACACTTCCTTTATATGATCAACTTAACCATTTAATTATCTACTTTTAAAGGTCCTATTTAAAAAAAACAAAGATGATAAATTATTTCAAATCAGCAAATTGCCCAAGATGAATTACAACCTCGATCCTTGATTTATCGATAACATATAGACATTATACCACATAAAGTTTATAGCGCTGTTATCTTACGCTGAAATCTAACGAGTAAATGCCGGGGTGGCCGAGTGGTTAGGCGGCAGGCTGCAGTAGTTCATGTGTAGAAACCTGCTTTATGCAGGTTCGAATCCTGCCCCCGGCTCTAGAAATTCCGATTATTCTTAATTCTTAATTCATTTCGCGATAATTTCTGGCTTTTTCCTGATGTAACGGTCATCCTTGATCTTTCTTCCAGTTCTCTTTTCCCATTCTTCAATAGAAATTCCAAACTCTCTCTGGATTTTATCTCTATACCATTCTGGGATAACATTGAAAGCACAAAATGGAATTATTCTACCGTCTGGAACTAGATAATGTATGCCACACCTAACCACTCTCTGGATATCGTAGTTATACTTGTCTTGAAAATGCATCATCCCTATAAAAAGTGCTTTATGATGGAACACGCCCAACGCTTTATAATTATGCTTCCAAAGAGCATTGAATATTATTTTTGATAGGTTCAGTCCTTTGGGTTGCTTCTCTTTATCCACGAACTTATTGAGCTTTGATAGTGCCTTTATAGCTACCCAATATCTATTTTTGCCCTTATTTATCTCATCTGCTTTTTCTGATAAGTATTTAAAAAAACCATCTATATCTATAAATCTGGTCAAGGGAATCAACTTATCTTCTTCTCTGAAGACATAAGTGGCAGCACCACACACAAAATGAACAGAAAGCTCATAATGGGACCTTCCTGTTAAAGCTTCCACAAATTTGCTTACAGGGTCTGTGCATGGTACTGGATAAAAATCATTCTTAGCTATCTCTCCATCGGTCTGCTCCTCTATTCTTTGTACTACATCTGGAATAGTTATTCTATACTTATCTCGCTCAGCTTTAGTCAGTCTGCCAGTGAGAGATACGGGCTGAAAGTTGACACCTCGAACCACATCTATATTCTTTGATGCATACTTGACTATACCTCCAACTTCATGGTCGTTCACACCTTTAATAATGGTTGGAACGAAGACTATCCCGAGATCTGCATTTCTACAATTATCTAAAATTGTGGATATTTCCCAATGGTTCTTAGGGTTGGTATTTGGAGTTAAACCATCGAAACTAAGATAGATTGTGTTTGTGCCAGCCTCCTTGATTTTTCGGGCTAATATAGGATCAGTTGCAAGCCTTATCCCATCTGTATTTACTTGAACATGATCTATATCCTCCTCTTTTATTATCTTTATGATCTCTATCAGGTCATCTCTAAGGCATGGTTCACCTCCTGTCAATTGCACAGCGTTACCAGGCACTGGCTTCTGATTCCTTAGATTTTTCGCCATCTCTCTTATTTGATCTAAGCTAGGTTCATAGATATACCCTGCTTTTTTTGCATAGAAAAAGCAGTACCAGCAGGCCAAATCACATCTATTAGTAACAACTATATTTGCTAAAGTTGTGTGGGTTAAATGCTCTTTACATAGACCACAATCAGAGGGACAATTTACAACATCTTTTTGTATGATGGGATTGCTGACTCCTTTTCCTTTAATATTATATCTACTGGCATTTTGATACATTTCGTAAGATCCCCAGTATAACTCCTCTATCCTTCCATGATCTTGACATTTCTTTTCTATCCAAACCTTGCCATTTCTCTCAAATATCGTGGCTGGGAGAACCTTGTTGCATTCAGGGCAGATGCTTTTAGTCTCCTTTATGAAGTTCATGTTCTCATCTCTAAGAATATCCGATTCGGAAATAAGTCGGTATTTCAGCCCTTTTAAATGATTTGATAAAATTGGATATAATGAATGATTACATCAATCTTGGCTTCTGAAGATAACCTTGTATTCTTTTAAAAAGCTATCATAGGAATCAGAAGCATGTATCGCGTTTTCTGTTATACTTGTACCAAAATCACCACGAATTGTACCTGGCGGGGCCTTCTTCGGGTTCGTAGTACCTATTATCTTTCTTGTTATAGCACGTACTTCTTCACCCTCAATTATCGCTGCAACTACAGAACTAGAGGTAATAAACGGGATAAGATTATTGAAGAAAGGCTTCTTCGTATGTATTGAATAAAATTTTTTTGCATCTTCTTCAGATAATCTCATCATCTTCAACTTAATGATTCTGAATCCACTGTCTTCGAATCTCTTAAGAATTGCTCCTATCAAGCCCTTTTTGATAGCATCTGGCTTGATAAGAATTAATGTTTGGTCTTCCATCACTCTTTTCCTTTTTTATAACGTGTAGTCCACTTTAACTTACGGGGATCTCTTTTTAGCTTTAATGAGTTCTTTCTACATTTTGAAGAACAATACCAGTGTATGGAACCATCTTTTTTCACGAACATTGTACCAACGCCTAGTGGCACTTCCTTGCCACAAAAGTTGCACTTTTTCAAGCTGAGCATTTGTCGGCACCTATTTTATCTTTCGAGCTTCTCGTTCAGTTTCTCGGAGCATTAAAATGTCTCCTAATCGAATAGGACCCTTCACATTTCTAGTCAATATCCTTCCTTTGTCTCTTCCTTCCATCACCCTTACTCTGACTTGTGTGATCTCACCTGCTACACCTGTCCTACCTACAATCTGTAAAACTTCTGCTGGAGTAAGTTCTTCTTCAGACTCTGATTGACTCATAGAATGAACCTCTGTAACCCATGCAAGGAATTAATGTAAATATAAGCTTTCATATAAATTAATTTATATAGATATAAATGTTGTAGACAGATTAAAGAGACAAAAATGGCGATTTTAAAATTCAACATCGATATTTTACTAACTTTTTATTATCTTGATAAAGGGTTTAGGTAACTTATGGGAAAGCTTATAAAACCTGATACGATCCTTATCCTTGATTTTGGTGGTCAATACAGCCACCTTATAGGAAAGAGGGTTAGGGAAAATAAGGTCTACTCAGAGGTATTCCCATGTGATATATCTCCAAGGGAAATAAAATTACTTAATAAAAAACTCAATATTAAAGGAATCATCTTATCCGGTGGGCCCTCAAGCGTGTATGATAGAAATACTCCAAAATTCGACTCGAAGATATTTGACACAGGTGTGCCCATCTTAGGATTATGTTACGGACACCAATTAATAGCCTATTTGAATAATGGAAAAGTTCAGCCAGGGGCTGAAGAATACGGTTTGACGCATGTTGAAATAGATAAACCAGTTGATGTGCTTCAGGGTTTGAGTAAAAAAGAGATTGTATGGATGAGTCATAGCGATTTTGTATATGAACTACCTAAAGAGTACGAAGTCTTATCACATTCAAAAAACTGTCCAATTGCTGCCTTTAAGCATAGGGAAAAACCCATATTCGGTTTACAGTGGCATCCCGAAGTCGTCCATACAAAGAATGGAACTCTAATGATAAAAAATTTCATCTTTAAGGTTTGTGCTTGTATACCCAACTGGATTCCAGAAAGTTTTATTGAGAAAGCAATAGATGAGATAAAGTTATTTAAAAATAATAAGTGCATCGTGGCTCTGAGTGGAGGGATTGATTCAAGTACAACAGCTGCCTTGGCTTCAAAGGTTATTGGAAGGAATTTAACAGCAGTTTTTATAGATCATGGTTTTATGCGTAAATCTGAAACAGAATTCGTAAGGAAGACTTTTAAAAAATTCGGTATGAACTTAGTAATTGTTGATGCAAAGAAAAGATTTATGAAAAAAATTAGAGGAGTAGTAGATCCTGAACAAAAAAGGAAGATTATCGGAAAAGAGTTCATAAGGGTTTTCGAGAAAATAGCAAGTGAGGTTGGAGCAGAATACCTTTTACAAGGAACGATTTACCCAGATAGAGTTGAATCAGGAGTAAGGAGAGACTCAGATAAGATAAAGACTCATCACAACGTCGCTGGCTTACCGATTAAAATTAAATTTAAAACAATCCTAGAACCATTAAAGGACCTTTACAAAGATGAGGTAAGAAAAGTTGCAGAAAAATTAGATCTGCCTAGAGAGATTGTTTGGAGACAACCATTTCCTGGTCCTGGTTTAGCGGTTAGAGTTGTTGGTGAAGTTACGGAAGAAAAAATAGGTATAGTCAAAAAAGCAGATGATATAGTAGCTCAGGAGCTAGAGAAATCTGGTATTAATGAAGGCTTATGGCAATATTTCGCTGTTTTGACAAATACCAAGAGCACAGGAGTTAAAGGCGATGCAAGGGCTTATGGATACGCGATTGTCATAAGGGCTGTTGAAAGTAAGGAGGCCATGACAGCTAGTTTCGCAAAAATTCCTTATGATATTTTAGAAAAAATATCAACAAGAATAACGAATGAAATACCGCAGATAACTAGAGTTGTATATGATATTACACATAAGCCACCTGCAACAATAGAGTGGGAATGATTTAGAATAATAAATGAACATTTAAACAACTTCTATATGAAAAAGTATATATATGTTTAATATTTTTCTTTTGATGTAGAAATTTGGACAAAGAAAGTGTAATTTCTGAAATAAAAAAGAAGAATGTGAAATATATTGATCTACAGTTCGTAGATATAATGGGGCAACTCAAGACATGTGCGATAACTGCAAAAAGACTACCTAATGTATTAGAAGAAGGTTTATGGTTCGACGGCTCTTCTATAGAGGGTTTTGTTAGGATCTTCGAAAGCGATATGTTCCTTATGCCCGAAATAGAAACTTATGCGATATTGCCATGGACAGATGGGAAAATTGCTAGAATAATGTGTGATGTTTACCTCAGTGAAGGTAAACCTTTTCCAGGCGATCCACGGTTCATTCTCAAAAGGATGTTGAGAACGGCTTCTAAAATGAATTTCAATTACAAAGTAGGACCAGAACTTGAGTTTTTCATATTTAAGAATAATGCTACTGGCCAGAGGCCTGAACCTCACGATACAGCTGGTTACTTTGATTTTTCAACCAGAGATCTTGCTTCAGATCTTAGGCGAGAAGTTGTATCCGATTTGGAAGCTATGCAAATAAAAATTGAAATGAGCCACCATGAGGTTGCTCCAGGACAGCATGAAATAGATTTTGAATACGATAAGGCATTAACTGTAGCAGATCGTGTTACGACATACAAAGCTGCTGTAAAAACAGTGGCTATGAAGTACAATTTATTTGCAAGTTTTATGCCAAAACCTATTTTCGGAATAAACGGCTCTGGTATGCACGTGCATCAAAGCCTATGGAAAGATGATAAAAACGATTTCTATGATCCTAAAGGAATAGGGAATTTATCTGAAACTGCAAAACAATTTATCGCAGGGCAGTTAGCACATGTACGAAGTATGTCAGCAGTAATAGCTCCAACCGTAAATTCGTATAAAAGGCTTGTTCCAGGATATGAAGCACCAGTTTACATCTGTTGGGGGAGAGTTAACAGATCAGCACTGATAAGAGTTCCAAATACACGGAAAGGAAAAGATTCTTCAACAAGAGTCGAACTAAGATGCCCTGATCCTTCTTGTAATCCTTACTTAGCCTTTACAGTAATGCTAGCAAGTGGTCTAGACGGTATAAAGAATAAAATGGTTCCTCCTGAACCTGTCGAAGAAGATGTATACCATTTTGATGATAAAAAACTTGAGGAGCTATATATAGAGACTCTACCAGGATCACTAGGAGAAGCGATAATAGAAATAGAAAAAGACAAAATCTTACAAGATGCTCTAGGAGAGCATATTTATAATAAGCTTATTGAAGCGCAAAAAAGACAGTGGGATGAATATAGAATACAAGTAACTGAATGGGAATTAAAACAATATCTCCACATACTTTAATTATATAATCTATAAAGCGCCTCCCATTGTAACAATAGATTGACTATCTAAACGATAGGTGTGAGTTTGACTTCATTTTCAATTAAATTCACTGCGTAAAGACCTGTTTTAGGTCTCATTCCATAAATGACTAGAGCATTAGTAAGGTCTTTAAATACGAAATGAGATTCCATTGTATGCGTTACATATTCTAAGAATTCCATACCTCTTTTCATAGTTCCGATGATGATGGTTCCACTTTCTTCAGCATAATTAATAATAGATTCAACTAATGCGAGTGTTTTGTCAGACCCAAATCGATTTATAAGTGTATCAAAACCAAGGAAAATAAATATTCCATTCTTAAAATGTTTAGTATTATAGTTTTTTTCTACAATCTCTCGAATGATCTTTATTTCGCTTTCAGAATTATTTGACCGAGGTCGATGTAGAATAGCTTCATGTAACAATTCAGAAGGGTATTTTTCACCTATTGAAGGAATTATGAGTATCCCTCCATTATTCAATATAATATTCCAAGCAATTTGTGTATGTATTTGTAAATATCTTTTATCAACGCTATGTTCAATCTCGAATAAATTAAAACTTCCCTTTTTGAAACCTCCTGTTATATTATCAAATTCAAAGATGCCTGATGAAATTCGATCTTCAGAAAGATTTGCAATCTTTGTTGGTCTAACAGATAAATCTTCATAAAATGGAGGAAAGGACAGAAACCTCCCATCTTTCAAGGTGAAAGCATATCTTCTATTTAAAATTTCAATTCCTCTCAACTTTTTAAGTTCCATCTCCCTGGCAAATCGTTTTTCGAGGCGATCTTCATAAACACGTCCAGCTTCAGCTTCACCATAAACGTCTGTAGCCGTCAGAATAACAACACCATCTACTAAAAAGTCAAGAAAAGATCTTTTATCTGTCTCTTCTATTAATATCGTTTTGCCTTTTATAAGATAAGTTGTCATAATAATCGCTTTTGCAATTCTTATTTGATCTTTAGGATCCATTTCTGAGGACATAGCATTCCAAGTGTCAAGTATGAGTAAAGGGTGTTCCATCTTCAGTAATTGATCTCTAAGTCGGTTTAAAAGACGTTCAGGGCTTTCCTGACGTGTTTCTAAAAATCTTATTTCCTCAGGGCCTAGCACTAATTTATTCTTCAGCCAAGGATAATAATCGTAAAGAATAGGTGGCGGAGTTTTCGTAGAGAAAAAAATACAATCAACCGGATCAAGGCATCGCAGTATTTCTAATGCGAGGGTAGTTTTACCTGTCCCAGCGTCACCTTTAATAAGCAAAGTATGTCCTATTTTAAGGAAATATTTTAGTTCTTCCGATATTCTTAGAAAGCGAGTCAAGAAAAATCACCCCAAGGTAAATTTAAGAAGTCCTATCGAACTCTTCGGCTACTAGTAATCTTATAATTTCAGTGTTATTCTTTATACCTTTCCGTGACTTAATTAAATTAAACTTTTTAGCAAGATCTCCTTCCAAAACTACTCTGATGATAATCTTGTTATTATAAGTATTTTTTAGTTCCATTTTATCACTTTATATTTTTATAAAAGACATAAGATTTATAAATATTTCTATATTTAAAAAATAGTACGGGGAGGGGATAAGAAAATATTAAGTATAAATTTAGATATACCAAGAAATAGAGAAAATGAACTAGTTTATAAAATCCTCAAAGTCTTAGATACTGCAAAAAGTCCAGTTCCTTTAGGTTATATCTCATTACATACTGCAATTAAAGAGCCTCTTGAAATTTTAGAAAATATGGAAGAAAAAGGTTTAATCCATCGTTATCTACCTCCAAAGAGTATATCATATGTTACTTACTCTTTGTATCCCTTATATGAGATAACCTAGAGTATTTGTCATATTCTATATAGATTTAAATAATAAAATTAATCGATATGAAAAAGCCTAATGTTCTTAGATGATATACCAATTGAGTTAGATCATGTTAACAGAAAATATATCAAAAAGAAGGTAATAAGAATAAAATGAATGATTTTACTAATGTGAAATCTCTAAAAGGGGAACTAGAAAGAATCCTTTACAGTCAAGATCAAACTGAAATTCCCTTAATAATTAAAAGTCTATTTTCCAAAACACCTGAAGTTGTTATCCAACCTAAAAATACTGAAGATGTTGTATTAATAGTAAAAGAAGCCCATGGGAAGAAGATGCCAATTATTCCAAGAGGAGCTGCGTCTTCAGCATTTGGTGATATATTACCTATGAAAGGAGGAATGATCTTAGATCTTTCTAACTTAAGAACTATACAAAGTATGAATGAGCTTGACAATACAGTTACTATTGAGACCGGAGTAAGATGGGATGACCTTGAGTATTTTCTTAAACCTAAAGGGTATGCTGTTAGAACCTATCCATCAAGTTGGTTTTCAACAGTTGGAGGTTGGATTTCTACTGGTGGTTATGGTATTAATAGTTACAAGTATGGTCAAATTAAAGATCAAGTAAATAGTTTAAGAGTTGTTTCTTATAATGGGCAAGTCAAAATTTTAAAATAAATTGAGCCAGAATTTGCTTATTATTTTGGAACTAATGGGCAGATGGGAATTATTTTAAACGTGAAATTGAAAATAAGGAAACGTCCAAGCATTTCAATTCCACGTTTATTTCAATTTGATGATAGCACTAAATCCTATCAATTTATTGAAGAATTGATCGATAACGAAATAGATGCATCACATATAACGCATTACAATAGTTACCATATGAGACAATTAAACAGATTACTTAAAGAAGGCTATCCTAACGTAAACTGTTTTTTTAAGGAGAAAGATAGTGTATTGATTCATCTCGAAGATCTAGGGTCTGAAAAAGCACTCCTCAAATGCATTGAAGAGGAACCATATCAAAGTGAAAATCATCTTGCCTATAAACTCTGGAACGAGCGATTCTTCACTATGAGTATAAAAAGGTTTGGCCCTACACTTCTGGCTAGCGAACTTATATTACCAATATCCAAACTACACGAATTTATTAAAAAAGCATGCAAACTTGGGAAAAGTTGTGGAATCGAAATATCGACGGAGAGTCATATTGTGAATAAAAAAGAAGCTTTAATTATTTCTTCATTTCTTTCAAATCAAAAAAATACATTAGGGTATTTCACACATCTCGTATTAGTGATGATGCTTTTTGAATTAGGACTTGAGTTGAAAGGCAGAATATATAATGTTGGAGCATGGATGACACCATTTGTAGAAAAAAAATTCAGACGAGACACATTTATCAAATTAAAAAGGTATAAGGGAGAGGAAGACCCGCTTAATTTAGGTAACCCAGGTAAGTTTTTTTCATTAAAATCACAATATTTAGATTTTCCATCAGAATTTTTGAATCCAGCAACCAAAATCACACTAAAAATTCTGAGATCATTTTCACCTGTCTTTGGAAAAATCTCAGCTTTTTTACAAAAGCATAGTTTTCAAGATAATAAACCCCACAGTATTATAGAGAAAACGATTTTAGAATGTGCGAAATGTGGCTCTTGCGTCCCAGTGTGCCCTGCATATATTGTAAGTGGAGATGAGAGCGTTACAGCTAGGGGGAAATTATTTTTTATAAAAGAGTACATGAGTAAGAATGTTTTCACAAAATTAAATTCTGAAAAAATGTTTTTGTGTACACATTGTAAAGCTTGTGAGAAAGTATGTCAAACTCAATTGGAGCTCATGAATATTTGGGATTTATGGGAAAGACATTTAGAAAAGAAGTTTGGAAGACCAACCGAAGTTGTAGCAAGATTTGTAGAAGATGCAGAAGAGAATAAGAAGTATCAAGAATTGAAGAAGAGAGGTATCGTTTGTAAATAAAGGAGGAAAAAACAAGCTTGTATAAATATCAAATCCATACTGAATTTGCGAAATCAAAGAAAAAGATAGGAAAATTTTTAGTAAAAAGAAATCTTGACTATTGTATAAACTGTGGCGATTGTATCAGAGCCTGTTTATACGATGTTCATAAAAAACAACAAGAAGATATAAGAATAATGGCAGAACCTGATAGCTATAATTGTAAGGGATGTTTTCGTTGTATTGTAGAATGTCCCCGTAGAGCTCTTACTTTACATGATAATCCAAAACTCCTCAAACTAGGTGACTCTTATTATACTCCAAAGATAATCAAAACAATATGGAATGAAGCTGAGGATGGAAGAGTTCCAGTATCTGGTGCAGGATATAGAGGGGACTTTAGTGGACCAGGATTTGATAGTATATGGACTGATATGTCAGAGATTGTAAGACCGACCCGTGATGGAATTCATGGGAGAGAATATATCTCTACAGCGGTTGATCTTGGGCGAAAACTTCCTTACTTAAAATTTAAAACGAAAAAAGATTTGGATGGATTTCCACAAAATATTGAAATTCCTATACCTGTTCTATTTAACCCTCCTCCTGATGAATTTAAAAATAGATTTCTTCAATGGATAGTGGCCAATGCTGCTACAAAACTTGGGACATATGCTATCGTCAATGCGGATGATTACCAAGAATTCGATTATAATTTAATTCCGAGAATCTCTTCACACTCCAATCTTGATATAGAGTTGGTGAAAAGATCTAAAATAATTGAAGTGGATTATAAAGAGGATATTATAAAAGATTTGAAGACTTTGAAGAATCTAAATTCCAATGTCATAGTCTCAATACGGGTCCCATTAAAAAAGAGTTCTGATACATTGATCCTAGATCTTGTAAAAAAAGGAGCTGAAATATTACATCTTTATACTGATTATCAAGGAAATGAGTTTGAGAAAAATCCACGGTTTATTACAAATTCCTTAATATCGATCGATGATTTGTTAGTTGATAATTGTCTTCGTGATCAGATCACAATAATTGCAAGTGGTGGTATTGCCGCTGCTGAACATCTTCCGAAAACAATAGCTTGTGGAGCGAATATTGTAGGAATTGATTTTGCATATCTTATAGCCTTGGAAATGGTACAATTCGGAACTCCAATTCAGAGCTTCTCTCCAATAGATCTAGCAAATGTGGATTTTGATTGGGGAACTCAAAGAATAATAAATTTGATGAGTTCATGGAGAGATCAACTTCTAGAAGTACTTGGTGCGATGGGAATGAGAGAGGTTAGACGGCTTCAGGGAGAGACTGGTAGGATTATCTTTTACATTGATGAAGAAAAAGAACTCCGTTCTTTAGTTGGGTGATAATAAAGATGGTGCCCAAAAATGTTATAGTGGAACGAACTCCATCTGAATTTTGGAGTATTTCTAAGTATAAAGTATCTTATACCGATGCGTGTATCGATTGTAGTCTTTGTGAAAATATCTGCCCCTATGGAGTTCATATGAGATTGTCTGGACACCTTAAGATGCATCAACCGAATAGTTCCAACTGTATAGGGCCTAAATGTAAAGAGAATCCCTTTTATTGTGTATCCCTTTGCCCATACAATGCAATTTGTATTGAATCAAATTCAGATTATATGGTCCTAGGAGATTCTATGTGGACTAGAGACTTGCTTTTAGCAACGTGGTATCAAGCAGAAACAGGTGAGCCTCCTTCAGATATCGAATATCGAATTGGGAATTCAGGTGGGGGTTTCGATAATTTGAGATTTAAATTCGAGAAAGAGTTTAAGGACAGAATAGATAAAGAAAAAATCAAAACTTCAATAACACTGAATAAAAGATCTTATGGAGCAAGAATCAATATCCCAATTCCATGGTACAGTGCAGGGATGTCATTTGGTTCAATAAGCCTCAACATGATGTTGGCAAGGGCTATGGCTGCGCAAGCTTGGAATACTTTCGTAAGCACAGGAGAAGGAGGATATCCAGAACAATTGGTACCATATAAGGATAATGTTATTACACAACTTGCGACTGGGCAATTTGGTGTTACAGAAGAGACTATCAATTATGCAAGAATAGTAGAAATCAAATACGCTCAAGGAGCTAAGCCGGGTTTAGGTGGCCATCTATTAGCTGACAAAGTCACACCCGATGTCGCTAACCTTAGAGAGTCGGTACCTTGGCATACCCTTTTCTCGCCATTTCCCTTTCATAGTGTTTATTCTGTTGAAGATCATAAAAAGCATGTCGATTGGATTATTGCGATGAATCCTGATCCTGATATCTTAATTTCAGCGAAAGTTTCCAGTCCAACTGATATAGAGATGGTAGCTGTAGGATGTTATCACGCAGGTGTTAACATTCTTAATGTCGATGGTAGCTATGGTGGAACTGGAGCTGCACCAGATATTGCGAAAAAAAATATAGCAATGCCTATAGAATATGCAATCCAAAAAGTACACCGATTTTTAGTTGATGAAGGCGTAAGAGATGAACTCACCTTCATGGTAAGTGGTGGTATTAGAACCGCTTATGACATTGCAAAAGCTATCGCTCTAGGAGCTGATGGTGTCATCATCGGTACAGCAGAATTGGTAGCTTGTGGTTGCACTAGATGTGGAAACTGTGAGTCTGGAAGAGGATGTCCATATGGGATAGCTTCAACTGATCATGAACTTGTTGAACTTGTTCAACCTAATTGGGGCGCTCAAAGGATAAGTAATCTGTATTATTCATGGAACAATCAACTTATTGACATTCTTTGGAGGCTAGGTTTAGATGATGTAGCAGATTTGAGAGGGGCTGGCTTGTCAGAAAAATACAAAAAATATGGAGGTAAAGGTCTACTAAAATTTGGAGGATGATCGGGGATATTAAAGATAGATTATGTTGAAAAGATAATTAAATCTAGAGAAAAATTAGAACATAGACAAATTTCAAATTCCAAAGCTGAATCAGAGGGAGGTTGTGGAGTTGTGGGATTGGCATGTACAATACCAGTTGCGGGTCACCATTTACTTCAATCATGTAAACAAATGCATAATAGAGGAAATGGGAAGGGAGGAGGTATCGCAGCTGTAGGATTTTTACCTGAACAAATGGGTATTTCAAGGGCAATATTGGAAAAAGATTATCTTTTACAAATTGCTTATCTTGATCCTTCTTCGAGAAAATTGGTTGAAGATTCGTTTATCTTTCCTAACTTACAAGTGGATTATACCGAAAAAATACCTTCTTTAGATGACTATAGTCAAGTTCCAGGTTTGGAAATAAAACCACCTGATGTGATTAGATACTTTGTCAAAGTTGATGAAGATGTTTTAAATCGTTTTATTAAAAAAAATAATCTTGACGAAATGGAGCCCCAACAAATAGAGGATGAATTTATCTATCAAAATAGTTTTCAATTAAATCAAAAATTTTATGCTTCATTAGGAAAAAAGAGGGCTTTTGTTCTTTCCCATGGAAAGAACATGATGGTGTTAAAAATTGTGGGCTATGCAGAACAATTGATAAAGTATTATCGCCTTGAAGATATAAAAGCACATATCTGGATTGGACATCAAAGATATCCGACCAAGGGAAGAGTTTGGCACCCTGGAGGAGCACATCCTTTTGTTGGGCTTCATGAAGCTTTAGTTCATAATGGTGATTTCGCTAACTATGTAAGAGTAACAAAATATTTGAAGCAGAGGAACATATACCCCCAATTTCTAACTGATACAGAAGTCTCGGTATTGCTATTTGATCTCTTTAGTCGAGTTTATCGATATCCATTAGAATATATTATTGAAGCATTAGCACCAACAACTGAAAGAGATTTTCATATCCTTTCTGAGGAGAAAAGGAAAATCTATAAGATGATTCAGTTATCCCATATGATTGGTTCTCCAGATGGGCCTTGGTTCTTTATAATAGCAAGAAATGATCCCTATAAAAGACAACATCAAATGATTGGCATCACCGATACTTCAATGCTCAGACCACAAGTTTTCGCTTTACTGGAAGGTGATGTGAAAATTGGGGTTATATCCTCAGAAAAGCAAGCTATTGACGCTATATTAAGAAGTTTATCGGAAGAAGATAAGAATTTTCTTCCTATAGCTGATAAATATTGGAATGCACGTGGTGGTAGCCACACCGATGGGGGGGCTTTCATTTTCACAATAACAGAAAGTGAAGGAAATAAAAAAGAAAAAGAATTGAAATGTACAGATAAATTTGGGAAAGTTGTTACAACGATAAAAAATCCTAAGCAAATATACGATCAATCTAATCTAACATATTTTTCTCCTTTTGAGATTGAACATAAATTATCTGCTAATGCATTTGAGACACCCCAAAAAATGTATGATCGATTAAAGGATTTTCTTTACATCTATGATAACAATAATTTTGATAACCTTATAGATATCTTAAGAAAATATTCGAAAAAAGGAGATCAAGAAAAAAGGTTCACTATTGAAATATTGACAATTCTCATGGATCGGCACTGGAATATTGGTATTAAAAGAAGGAGTCTGATGTTAACACAAATTCAAGAAGAACTTAATGAAATCTTCAGTTCGACTCAACGAATTGGCACGAGTACTAGTTATCAACTAATTGATTGGCAGAGTAAAAATCTTTTACAAAGCCCCCAAGATCCATATCGAACTTTAATTATTAATATGGAAGATTTTAATCCAGAAGGGATAGATTCTGCATCTAAATTCCTAGTTAAAGCGTACAATCTTGGGTGGAAAAAAGTAATTGCATACAGTCTTCGTGGTCAAAGATTTATTGGTTGCGGTCTTGGACCTAAATCGGATATACGAATTGATGTCTATGGTAGTCCTGGCGATTATCTAGGCTCAGGCTTAGATGGTTCTAAAATTTACATTCACAGTGATGCGCAAGACCAAATCGGGCAAATAGTAAGGAGAGGAAAACTCGTTATTTATGGAGATGTAGGTCAAACATTCATGTATGGGGCAAAAGGTGGAGAAGTTTATGTATCCGGAAATGCGGCAGGAAGACCTTTAATAAACGCAGTCGGTAAACCACGAGTAATAATAAACGGTACTTGTCTTGACTACTTGGCTGAATCTTTCATGGCAGGTGATCCTTTAAAAGGTGGAGGTTTTGTAATTTTGAATGGAATACAATATAACGATCTTGGCGAAATTATTGAACAAGAAACTCCATATCCTGGAGGTAATCTTTTTTCGTTAGCATCTGGAGGGGCGATATACTTGAGAGACCCTCATAAATTAGTGACAGAAGATCAACTTAATAGTGGAAAGATCGTACAACTTACCTTTGAAGATTGTAAACTAATTCTTCCTTATTTGAAAGAAAACGAGAGGTTGTATGGGATTTCGGTCGATCGATTATTGACTGTAAATGGAAAGAAAAAGAGTATGTATGAAATTTATAGAAAGGTCGTACCAATCCCAATAAAAGCTCTCTCGAAGGTTGGTTAATGAAAAAATTAGATGATAAAAGATACTGAAATGAATTTATAATTGTAGATATACTTTGATTATAAATTCTAATGTTATCATTTTCCAAGATTTAATCCAAATATTTTTTTTCGCTAAATAAATAGAAAAGATATTAATCTAAGCTTTTGGAAAATCAATAGAACATTGAACCAAATCAATGAGAAAATTGATGTTCAATTTGATATATGTACCAGGTTGATGTACCCAAGACCTGTTGTATTGATCACGTGTATCGATAGTTCAGGAAAGCCTAATATAATCCCAATGGCTTGGACGATGCCAACATCATTCGATCCCCCTTTAATAGCTATAAGTATGGCCCTGAAAAGATACTCATATAAATTAATAACAGAAACTCGCGAGTTTGTAATCAATATACCGTCCAAAAAACTTGCTAAACAGATCGACTACTTAGGGAGTGTGTCTGGAAAGGACATAGATAAGTTTAAAAAATCAGGTCTGACAGCTTCGCCAGCTAAGATTGTCAAGCCACCTTTGATAAATGAATGTATAGGTCATTTAGAATGTGAGTTAGTCTTAAAGCTTGAAACAGGCGATCATATGATATTTGTTGGAAAGGTAGTTGCCGCTGAAGCTTTAAAAGATATTTTCAAAACGGATTACGATCTAGATAAAGCACAGATGATCTTAAGACACAAGAAAAAATATTTAATTTTAGATAAATATCTTCATTTTTAACTTTTCTTGAGCTTTGAAACAGCATCGATGATCTGATCCAAAATACTTGCTGCCTCTCCAGACTCTATTACGCATGCTGATGCAGCAGATACATCGATTCCAAGAGCCGAACCTATCTGGGCTTTACTCGGAACAAAGATAAATGTCACTTTTCTTTCTTCACAAAGTATAGGTAGATGAGCAACTATTTCAGGGGGTTCGACATCCTCGCTAATTACCACAAGTTTCGCTATGCCTCTCTCAATCGCTTTTGTAACTTCATTTGTTCCTTTTCTTATCTTTCCTGTTTGCCTTGCTTGACGTAATACTTCATAAGTCGCATCAATTAGCTCCTTAGGAGTCTCAAACTTTACAAAATAAGGCTTTGGGTTTTCACTATTTTGAGTTTGTTTTTCCGCATCCATTTTATTTATCATCTGCGGTTTGCGCATCGATTATCTTTTAGCTACTTGCTTATAAGGTAAACGCTAAAAATTTTTAAGTAACTTCAATAAAGATTCATTAAATTTTCGTTAAATAATATTGATACTTTAACTTTTTACAGATAAAATCTCGAAGTGTTTAACTAATAAAACAACGTCTTAGGTAATGCTAATTAAGGAACGGATCTATAAATGCTTATTGGGGTTATAGTCCTAAATAATTTATGTACATATATACAAGAAGGACGTACTGGAGCACAACCTCTTAACTACATAATGGAAATTACGTAATAAGAAACTATAAGGACGATATCTTAATAAATAATCTAGCTTCTTTAATAATTGTCAAATTACTACTTTTTACTTGTTCCTTAGCTTAAAATTTTTATTTCAATAGTCAAATATCCGTTCCTTAATAATGATAATGTATAAGAATACATATGCTTGATAGTGTACAATTATATACTCAATTCTAACATTTGAAAAAAAAAATCAAACATCTGAACACATTATGAACATATGAAGGTAGATAGTATATCCCATCCTTATCGAAAAAAAACCAAGTGGATTTTTTATCTTCAGTGATATAACAAGTCGAAAATAATGAATTACATTGAAGACTTAATACTTCCATTATCTTGTTTTTACTTTCAATAAAATTTCACTAATTTTAAATTTTAACCTCTATGCCTTTATTTTGTAAGAAATCCTTTACTTCCCTAATAGAATACTTTCTGAAATGAAAGATGGAAGCAGCTAAAAGCGTTGTGGCTTTGCCCTTGACTACTGCCTCTAATAAATGCTCTAATGTTCCCGCCCCCCCTGAGGCAATTATTGGTATCTCGACCGCTTCAGCAATAGATCTAGTAAATTCGAGATCGTAGCCCGATAAGGTCCCATCCTCATCCATGCTCGTAGGTAGAATCTCTCCAGCACCTAATTCTTCGCATCTTCTAGCCCACTCAACAGCATCTATTTTGGTTCCTTCAGTTCCTCCTTTTATTACAACCTCGAAGCCTTGGGGCATCTTAGGGTTCCTCTTACCGTCGATAGCTACTACGATCCTTTCTTTACTAAATTTTTTTGAAGCTTTTTTAATAAGATCAGGCTTTCTTACAGCAGCAGTATTTATCGATACTTTGCTAACACCTAGATCAAACAATTCTTCCATATCCTTCAAATTGGTAATCCCTCCTCCCACTGTTAAAGGAATTGAGATAACATTTATTACGTTTTTAACCCATTCAAGCCTTGTTTTTCTTCCTTCAATGGTCGCCGCAATGTCTAACATGGCAAGTTCATCGGCTCCCTCTTCCTCATAAAACTTCGCGTTTTTAATTGGGTCACCAGCATCCCGTAGATCTACGAAATTAACACCTTTGACAACTCGACCATCCTTCATATCTAGACATGGCATAATCTTTACAAAGACCAACTTTCACCACACTACAAATCTTAAGGAATCTTATTTATTTCTATTCTCATTATCTTGATGTATGGTAGATAAAAACCATATCATCCGATTTTGAATCTATACGCCCAAAGCCTACTCTCTCTAATTGTACTAATGAATTGATGGGTTCTTTTCCAAGGTTTTTTTCAGCTAAACCCTCAACTCTTTCTGCTGTAGGCATGATTAAGATCACCTTGATCAGGCATTTTATAGGGAGCCAATGAATAATTGGTGCTTTATGCAATTTTGCTTCTTGAATCGACCATCCCTTAAAATTCGCCGTAAGGCAGCCATCTCCAAATTTTACATCTCCTATATTCATGAGCCCCATTAACCTAACTATTGGTTTTAATAATAACTGCTCAACATCTGATCTAGATACGAAGAGAACTGCAATGCCCTTCTTCTGTGGAACTTTAAGCTTTCTATACCCTTTCGATCTATCATCAGGATGCTTTAATAGATTTGCCTCTATATCCTCCTTAACTCCATGAATATGAAGCTCGATCTCGTCAAAGATGGCAAAGTATCTAGATGCAATCTTATCTATAATCTGTTTGTTATAAGCATAGAGATTTGACCAACTTATTGTAACATCTACTGGCTTGATTCCTACATCATATATTAATTTCCTTATAGCGTCAGCTTGAATACCTCTACGCTTAAAAGCTAGGAAAGTTGCTAATCTGGGATCATCAAAATCCGTATATGAACCGTCTTCTACCCCTTGGACTATCTTGGATTTGCTTAATACGGCATCCTCCATCTTTAGCCTTCCATAATGGATCGCTATGGGGTACTCCCATTTTAAGTACTTATACATAAATTTCTGCCTAACTGTGTTAGTGAGATGTTCCTTACCCCTTATGATATGAGTGATGCCCATGAATTTGTCATCTATACCTGTTGAGAAGTTGTACAGTGGCCAAACATTATATTTTGAGCCAACTCTTGGATGCGGGTGCTTCATAGTGTCAATAATTCGTAAGGCGGGCCAATCTCTTACAGCAGGGTTCGGATGGCTAAGATCTGTTTTAACTCTGACTATAGCTTGTCCCTCTTTATAGCTCCCATCCAACATCTTTCTCCATCTAGTCATCTGTTCTTCAATACTTAGTTCCCTACACGGGCAAGCTTTTCCCAAAGTTATGTAGCTACGAAAATTAGTTGGATGGCAAGTGCAGATATACGCTCCTCTTACTTGGATTAACTTTTCTACAATATTATAATAAATATTAAGTCTATCACTTTGGATAAACTCCTCATCCCATTTACATCCTAACCATTCAAGGTCTTCTCTTATCAACTTATAAAAAATTAAAGATGCCTTCTTTAGCCTTGGATCTGTATCCTCAAATCTAAGAATGAATTTTCCTCCATATTCTCTAGCGTAATCGTGAGAGAGGATTATCGCACGGGCTGAGCCTAAGTGAAGCACACAATCTGGATTTGGAGAAAATCTGGTAACTATCGTAGAGTACATCTCAGAACTTGGAAGCAAAGGGAGTTTATTCTCTTTAACTCTATCTTGGATATCAATAATAGCTTCAGGGAAATTCGAATTGAGCATAGATTTTTGTTCATTTTGACTTAGTTGGTTGACTTCATCAACTACATCATTCACAATAGGATATAAATCCTTTGCGAGAATTTTTAGATTTGGCTTCTCGCCTATCACTTTCCCTAAGACTGCTCCTATTTTGCACTCTCCATTATGCTTATAGGCGTTTAAAAGAGCATGTTTAAGAATTATGCGCCTAATATCGGGCTGAATCTCTACCAAGTGACCAAACTTTACTTTAAGAATGCTTAATTAAATATTTTTAACCTTTTTTTTCTATAGATGAAAAATATTTGCTTATTGAACCCTTCTAAAGAATAAATTTCACTTGGCTTGAATCGTGTGGGATACATTTTTAGGTCTTATTTAATGACTTGAACAGCATTATTGACTGATTTGATGATATTGACGTTTATAGATTTCGAGTTACTATAAAATGAGTTAGCTCTAACAATGTCTCTTTTGAATGTGAATTAGGGAATCTTTTAAGAATTGATATCGCTTTATCGGTATAAAATTGGGCTTTACCCCTTACTTTATCGACTGCACCAGTCTTAGATATTATAGTTAATGCTTCATCCATTTCCTCTTGTTTGGCTTCTTTCTTTCCAAAAACTTTTTGAATCTTAAACTTATCATCTTGATTTGCAAGTTGTATAGCCATTAAAAGGGCATAAGTCTTCTTCCCTTCTCTAAGATCACTACCCACAGGTTTACCAGTCACTTTAGGATCACCTGCAACACCCAGGGTATCATCTATCAGTTGAAAGGCTATTCCAAGATACCTACCAAATTTAGCCATAGCTTTCTGATCCTCGTTTTTCGCACCTCCAATAACACTACCAACTCTACAGGCGGTCTCAAACAGCGATCCAGTCTTCTCTCGAATCATTTCCAAGTATGTTTTTATAGAGTAGAAGCGTCGTTCTGAAGACATCTTTAAATCCCTTACCTGTCCTTCACAAACCTTGATAGACGATCTAACCACTAACTCCAATACCTTGATTATAGTACTTTTACTAATCTTGAGTTCTTGCATCCCTGATATGATCGACTCAAAGACTTTTATGAATAAAATATCCCCTGCAACTATCCCAAGAGGTATACCGTATTTAGCATGTACGGTGGGCACACCATGTCGTATTAGATCATGGTCCATTATATCATCATGAACCAAAGTAAAGTTATGTAGGAGTTCAAGAGCTGCGGCAGCTGGTATTACCTTCTTTATATTACAGTCGAAGATTTCACAAGACTTTATAACGAGAAAAGGTCTTAACCTTTTTCCTCCCGCCCTTATTAAATGTGAGGAAGCCTCATACAGAATCTTCGGTTTACCCTCTAATATTGACAGAATGTATTTATCAACTTCAGATGCTGTTTTTTCTAATTGTTCAATTAGGCTCATTATTCAATCAATTATCTCAGCCATTCAACCAACTGTCCTGTGACCACGTATCTCTCACGTTCCATAGCTTGTATGTTACTACAACCTACTGCGAACATGGCTGTCTTCAACTCGTAGATAACCTTTTGTAAGAACGAAACCAATTCATCTTTAGAGATGTTTGCACGCTTTAACAAAGGTAGAGCCATACCTGACATACTTGCGCCTAAAACCAAGCTCTTGGCTATGTCCAATCCAGTTCTAATTCCACCTGATGCGATTATAGGGATCTTGACCGCCTTCTTCGTCTCTATCAAGCTGATAGCTGTTGGTATGCCCCAATCCCAATATAGTCGACCAAGATCAGACCTTTTTTTATCTCCGTTAGTCAAGGCCCGAAAATACTCTACAGCAGCCCAACTTGTACCTCCCGTTCCCGAGATATTGATCGCTGAAACTCCAGCCATTTCTAATTTGATAGCTACCTCTTTAGAAATCCCAAATCCTACTTCTTTAACTATAACAGGTATGTCCAAATAAGTCGTAAGTTCATGAATCTTGTTGATAACACCTTTATAAAACGGCTCCCCTTCAACCTGTAAAACCTCTTGTAAAGAATTTAAATGAACTACAAATGCGTTCGCTCCTATCATATCAATACACTTCTTTGCATCTTCTTTACTAAATCCTTTTACAAGTTGAGTAGCACCAATATTTGAAGCTAAAAATATATTTGGCCCTCTCTTTCTTACTATAGAATATGTTTCAGCCAAAGATGGAGTGGTAAGTCCTGCCCTTTGACTACCGATGACCATTCCTATTTTGAGCTCCTCAGCAGCTAAAGCTAGATTCTCATTTATCTTTAATGAGTTAGAAGAGCCACCAATCATGGCATCTATCATTATGGGAGCCGAAAATTTATGATTTAAAAATACTATTGATGTATCTATAGAATCGAAATTCAAATCTGGCAGAGCATTATGAATTAAGTGCACACATTCAAGGAGAGTAGTTGATGTCTTTGCTTCAACCTCTTTACCTAGGCAGATATCGATATGATCTGCTTTTCTCTTAGTTATCTCATCTTTCATTTCGAATCCCTTTTATTAAGGTACCTTTTATTCGTTCACCCTTCAATGCTTTGAGAATTCTTTCTGAATCTTTACCATTGATGAACAAAACATTTATCCCACTTTTTGCTATTCCCATTGCTTCTTTTAACTTAAGTATCATTCCTCCAGTAACATCCATGTCTGGAATCTTGAGCTTGATCTTTGTTATGTCTTCTGGCTTCAATTCATCTATAAGAGAGTCCGGTTGATTTACATCCTCAAATATGCCATCTACATTTAAAAGAAAAATAGCCCTCGAAGGTCGTAGAGTTACTGATAGCATCCTCATGATCTCATCCCCTGATAGTACATAAAACCCTCCTTCTCTTATTAGAACATCGCCATAAGTTATGGGTGTTAAGCCGTAATTGATTAGGAAGAAAAAAAGTCTTTTTTGTAATTCAAA
>JAKLZG010000001.1 GCA_024256165.1 Candidatus Methylarchaceae archaeon HK02M2 | reverse complement strand
CAGAAAGTAACTGGGGGTCTGAAGCCATAGGGTGGAACCAGAACGTGTATATTAAGGCCCAAGCAAAAATATACATATGGTTACGCCTGAAGAATCCTGAAACGCGTGCAGTGAACGGCTTTCCTGCTTTAAGGCCTAAGAAGAGCCCACGTCTTTGATTTTCGATAATAAGAATTATCGAGAGCATGATTATGACAGAACCTTGGCTTGACCAGATTGGTACGTCTTGTGCTATTCCATCGAACCAAATATGGGTTTGTATCAGATGTAGGAACAAAAAGACAACAGTGATCGTAAGGGTTAAAAGATTATATTTAGTTAAACCACTAGTAGGAGGATTTCTTGCAAGGTTTTTTTGTCCCCAGTATATGACTCCCCAAATTGCAAACTGATGACTAAGGTATAATGTCCATACTATGAACATAGTCCAAAAATTACGGACTGGCAGTTTCCAATAATACCAATCCGAACCTTGGTCTGGAAGCAATATATCAAGGAATGGTTGTAGTAAGGGACCAAGGATCCAGATTAATAATATGAACCCTACCGCAAAAACTAGTAATCCTGCCCATGTGTAGTATGCTATGTGTGGATTGTTTTTCTCAATTGTATTCGAAGATTTCATTTTGGTCGTTTCTATCGCGAAGTATCTTATAATTCTTAGCGTTCTTATACTTCATATAGTAGGTATTCAAGTGGTTTAATCAAAGAGAGCACGTGTCTTTGTGAGAACTCTAAAGAGTAAAGCCCGATCAGTTTTTCCTTTGATTATAGACAAACCATCAGTTCGTATTCTTGACAGAACAAAGACTACAATAGATTGATACTTTTCTAATCCTATCAATCTTATATACTTACTAAAAGTATTTATTAGTAATATGGCAAAATACTCATTTGCTAATCTATCAAAAAAACTTCGACTTTTGAGTAATAATGATATAGACGATATATATACTGCAGCTTTAGAACTTTTAGATAAAAAAGGCGTAAAATATCATAATTCAGAAGCTCTGCGAATTCTAAGCTCTGGTGGGGGCGATGTTGATGAGAAGAGCATGGTAGCGAAGCTTTCTGAGCAACTTATTAAAGAAAGCGTTATGAGAGCTCCATCCGAGGTTTCTCTTTATGATAGGAATGGGGAGCTTGTAATAGAGCTAAAGGAAAGCAATGTGATCTTTAACCCTGGTTCAGCAGCAATCAATATTCTTGATATGGAAAGTGGTGAGATAAAAAAGCCAACTACTGAAGATTTTATTGAATTTGTTAGGCTCACAGATGCTTTGAAAAATATAAGGGCTCAAAGTACTGCTCTTGTAGTTTCGGATGTCCCTGAAGCTATTAAAGATCGATATAGGCTTTATATCGTGTTAAAAAATTCTATTAAGCCAATTATTACAGGGGCTTTTACGATCGATGGACTCCATGATATGAAAAAGATGCTAGGAATCGTACTTGGTGAAGAGGAGCTTGTTAAGAAGCCTATAGCCATATTCGATGTATGTCCCACACCACCTCTAAAGTGGAGCGAACTTATTTCTCAAAATCTTATCGATTGTTCTAAATATATGATTCCTGCTGAAATATTACCAATGCCATTGGCTGGAGCTTTAAGTCCTGCAACTTTAGCCGGCACTCTTGTCCAGCATACTGCAGAAGCTCTCAGTGGAATTGTTCTGGCTCAACTGACTAATCCTGGTGCGCCTTTGATTTATGGAGGATCGCCTACAATCTTTGAAATGAGGTACGCAACTACCCCTATGGGTGCAATTGAGAGTGTAATGATTCAATGCTGTTACTCCGAGATTGGAAAGTACTTAGGCTTGCCTACTCATGCTTATCTGGGTTTAAGCGACTCAAAGACTTTAGATGCTCAAGCTGGTCTTGAATCTGGCATTGGAATGATTATGGGTACTTTGGCAGGCATTAATGTAATATCGGGTCCAGGCATGCTCGATTTTGAAAGTTGCCAAAGCTTTGAAAAGCTCATAATAGATAATGAGATCTGCGGTCAAGCTCTAAGGCTTAGCAGAGGTATAGAAGTCTCAAACGATACATTGGCTATTGATATAATAAAAGCTGTTGCTCATGATGGACATTTCCTAAAGGAGAAACACACTCTTGACTGGTTCGAGAAAGAGCAATATATCCCATCATTAGTTTTGGATAGGAACAGAAGATCACATAAGAGTTACGATCCAAAGGATATCTGCCAAAGAGCCAACATACACGCAAAGAAGTTGTTAGCTGAGCATAAGCCTGAGCCCCTTGATCCAGATATTGAAAAAAAGCTGGACTATTTTATGAAAGATATTATGGACTTAAAAAAATGAACTTTATCTGAATATCTTGATCCACCGACTTTGATAATTTAGGTTAAAGGGTTATTGGAAACTTCTATGGCAACTTCATTTCTGCGTAAAAACCAAGGCGTATAAGGTGCATTATATCGCATTGAAAAAACGTTACCTTTGGTTTTTATATTTGCCTTCGTTAACTCTTCTAATAATTCCTTTGATCTTTTATTAAAAATTGATTCCGACCAACGGCCTGAGAATCTCAAAGCTGCTACAAGCCTCTCTGGAACTTCCATTATCTTGATGCGCTCATCAAGAGGATATGGTGTTGTTTCAATATTATATATTTCAGGCATTATGAAAGCTATAGAGTTAGTATCTGATATTACAGGAGCGGTCATTGCAATTCGCTCAGATATTACAGGAGCAGTCATCTCCACCTTTGTTTTTTGCTTATTATGGCCAGTAATGAAGCGGAAAAGAATATTAAAACCTTTATCACCATAACCTTCAGCCCGTGCAATAACTAAACTTCTATAGCGCCTTATCTCTATCTTATTTAATCTCTTAATAATATCGTATTTTGCTTTCTCAACCAAAAATATACACCTGATATGTTAATTGAGTTTCAGTATAATAAAATATTTACCCATCAATTGAATTCAAAATATCACGAATTTGGGCGAAGGTAATAGCCTTGGGCTTGGAAATTAAGTATTCTGATGTAATTTGTGATAAAATATTAAAAAAATGCACCTATACTACGCTATTTTTTCCACATATCTATCAATGTCAAACTTTCTCTTTAGACCTCTCTCATTCATATACCTTATTTTACCAAAAATGGGTCTTTCTTTCCACGGGCGGTCATGTTTTCCGAAGCACCATGCCACACCAGTAAAACTGTTTGGGTCTCTCCCATCCAGTTCATATTTATTATTGAGGTAAAGAGCAGTCTTGAAGGCATCTTCAGGGTTTTTGTTCCACTCAAGGATCTTCTTCCCCCAGTACATCCTCATATAACCATGCATCTTCCCCCGGAAAATCATTTCCTTCTGGGCTGCATTCCAGTAAGGATCGTGAGTTTCAGCTGTTTCAAATTCTCTCAAAGTATAGGTGTATTCTCTTGGGTCTTTCTTATGCTCTAGTAATGTCTTTCTAACCCATTCAGGAAGCCCATCAAAGGAATCGTAATTCGGATTGTAAAATACAAAATTTATGCTCAGCTCCCTTCTTACGATGAGTTCCTCTAGATAAACATCTTTTCCCGGACTATCGGTTGCTAAAACCTTTAGAGCTATATATAATGGAGAAATCTGTCCGAAATGCAGGTAGGGGCTCATATTTGATAGGTAGTCGACGGTAGGGTCATTTCTCAGTTCTGGGTATCTATCTAATTTATTTTTCAAAAACGCTTCTAAATGTTTTTTAGCATCACTTGTACCTCCATGAAATTCATTTATTCTTTTGACACTTCTATCGATATTAAGATGAAGGATTGCTTTTTTAATGTCTTTTATATCAAAAGAGTAAAAATCAAGGTCAAATGAACCTATTTTGGGATGGTTCTTTTTCAGTGGAATGAGGTAATTATCCAATTTCTTTTCTATCTTGGGTCTAAACGTGGCGGCAGAATACTCTTCCTTTGGAGATGTCACTTCAACAGGCACGATCGAATCACTTTCAACTTGTAACAAAGGACATCCAATACGTTTGGCCACTTGTCTGCTCCACTTTTTCTGTATTTTCAAGTATCCTCTATCCACTACAACTAGGGAGGCATGCTTCGATAACTCAACGACGCCAAGCTCCGGAGACTTATCCCATATTACCATCTTGATATCCCTCTTCTCGAGAGAAGACTGAACTTTCTTTAGTCCCTCTAGCATGAAATAATAGTGCCTTTCATTCGCCTCAGGATAGTTATTAATTAATCCAAAAAATACCAAAAGAGGCTTATTCAGCTTGTTAGCTTGTAAGATTGCGTGTTCGAGGGCGTGGTTGTACTCTGTTCTATGAGAGGCTTGCATCCAATAAAGTACGTAACTTCCCTGTTTAATCTCTCTGCCATTTAGGTTTTTAATTCTCTCTTGTTGAATCATATTATTTGTAAATCTTTATTTCTAATCGTTTAGCTTGATAGAAGAGTTCAACAATCCACAAATCCAATTTAATTCTTTTAAGGCTACTTTTAAGATCAAATAATACCAAGATAAATCAGAATTATCCCTATTGAGTTGAATATTCCATGGATTACGGCCGTAGCAGTAGTATTTTGATCCGTCTTCTGCCATACATAGCCTAAAACCAGACCACCCGCAAAGGCAGTAGCAGCATTATACGGGTAATTAGCAAAGTGTGGTAGTCCAAACAAGGCAGAAGCAATCAACAAACCATTCATCTTTCCAAACGAGTTTTCAAAACCTTGCTGCACAAAACCCCTAAAAGCCAACTCCTCCACTGGTCCAACCAGAATTATAGATATAATAACGTAGGCAACCAGTTGAAAAGAATCTGTGGGCATTGCCGCCTTAGTATAGGCTTCTGCCATGGGGTCTGGACCAAAAAAACTTGTTAAAACAAGCGTGACAACTGCAGTAAACAGGAAAAGAGGGATTAAAGCGACTGAAACACTGGCCAAGATTTTGGGGCTAGTCCTTTTAAAACCCAGCTCCTTTAAACTTGCATGTGCATACCTAGCGAACATTATAGTTATCGTTAGCAAGATGACCTGTATTATAGGCGTGACTACGATGTAAGATGGAAAAGGCAGATCTAACATTATATGCCAAGTTGTAAACTGGAAAACGCCAAAGCCAAATATGCCATAAACGGTTAAAACCGCGCCTATCAATGCAAGAGCACAGGCAAATGCTAGTTTTGCTCCCCATTTAGGCTGATTAACCATCAACAGGCCCCAAAGTTGTTTAATTTATCCTAATTTATTTTTAAAACTTACGTAAGCATAGCCATAAGATTAGCATGCACTACATTCGATCCCTTCCCACTAAAAGATGTTATAACCGTATATTAGTGCCATATTCAGTATTTAAAATTCGATTTTTTACATTAAGCACCTAGAAGTATCTGGAGCCGATTTTACCTTCGAATTGAAATAGGTTTTATTCTTTCGAGATCATGACCTCTGTGGCTTTTATAACAGCTTTTACACGATCTCCAGATTTTAAACCCAGATCTTTAACGACTTTCTTTGAGATAATGGCAGTCACGATGGTTGGAGCTTTAATCTCTACCTTTACAGTGGCTGTTATTACACGAAGATGGGTTGAAATATCGACAGTCTAAATAATACTGACTCTGCTATCGCCTCTGAAGGTTAATTATATCGGGTTATATTCTTCTAACCCGAAATTCTTCTATAAAGTGGCTGCTTTAAGCTGATTAGCAATTTTCCTTCCAAAATCTTTACATTTAGGGAGCTCTTCGTCTTCGATAGGACCCTTCATTCCTCCGACCCTTACCGATAAGCCAAAAGTTATTAGTTGCAATCCAGGAACCTTTTCGCCTATTCTCTTCTCCATTTTCTTCACAGCCTTCTCGAAGTCTCCTCCAAGATATGTATCGAAAACAGCAACCCATTTGGCTTTTAATTCAAGTTTCCCAAGTTTATCAATAAACTTACTAATAGTCCGAGAAGGCCCACCAAAATGAACTGGTGCCCCGATCAATAGGGCATCAGAATCAGCTACCTTGTCAAGTTCAACTTCCTTAACATCACTAATGGCAGTTTCTATTCCCTCGATTTCCCTCATTCCTTCCAAGATTTTCTCTGCTACAAGCTTTGTGTTGCCGTATTTTGTATCATAAACGATAAAAGCTTTTACCAAAGGTCATCACTCTATCATATTACTTATTATATTATTGAAAGTTTAGATTTTAGTTACCTGTATACTTTATGATATTTCCCTCTTCATCTGTAGTTACATGTACAACGATTGGAATTTCTGCTCCGTCTTCTGCAGTAACCTTTTTTCTGAAGGAAAATCTATATCTCTTCTTTGTT